>DUVO01000166.1 GCA_012841005.1 Bacillota bacterium
CACCGCTCGGGACTTTCACCCTAGAGACAGCGCCCATGCCGGGCGCACCGACAAGGCCCGGGTAACCCATAACCCCGGGCCCTTTGCTTTAATCTTCAAATGGGCATTCCCCCTGTTGCTGTTAGCTGTAATAAAATGACATAATAATTGCCTCTGCGCCGTTGCAATTATATTGCCATTCTTTAGAATATATAGAAGGGGAAATCTTTTGCATAGCGAATTATTAATTGACACCTCTTAATACTGGTAGTTCTTGCGAAAGTCAAGCCGCTACTGAACCCAAAACATTGAAGACCCTAAATCAAAAAGAGGACAGGCAAGGGAGAACCTGTCCGGAACTGAAGGCAAAGAAAAACCGTGCCCAAGACCAGAGCCATAGACCGCCCTGGGCCAAGGGAGCCGGACTCCCTTCAGTGAAAAGTCTCCCTGCTGTTAAAAGGTGTTTCCCGGGGTAATGCAATATAATCCTTTATTCGTAAGGTAAGGGTTTTCCGGAAATCCACAACTGATGAGGGGGTGAGAAAAATGCCACCGGGTCCGGTCAACAGTTAAAGGAGGAATACTGTCTGGAGTTGCTTGAGTTAAAACCTTAAGGGAGGGAATTCAGGATGCGTAAGCTAGGGCTTCCGTACAAAATCTTGATTGGTATGGCCCTGGGTGCCATCACTGGTTTTATTGTCGGTCCTTCCATTGAGGCAATCGCTCCCCTTGGCACTGTTTTTCTCCGTTTACTGCGCATGACCATTATCCCCCTTATCTTCTTCTCGGTGGCCAGCGGTGTAGCCAGTGTTGCCAACCTGAACCGTCTTAAAAAGGTTGGTAGTACCTTTATTTATTACTGGGCCATTGCCTCTCTGCTGGCTGCAGCCACCGGCATTGTGTGGACCTTAATTATCAGTCCCGGGGTGGGGATAAGCCTGCCTGCCGCGGAAAGCATGGAAGTGGATGTGGATTTACTCGACAGTGTTATTAGTTGGATTCCTGATAACGTCCCCAAAGCTTTTGCCGATGGAAACATTATTCAGATCATAGTTTTTGCTTTATTTGCCGGTATCACAGCCGCCCTGTTGGCCCAGACGGAACCCGGCAAAAGGCTTATTGAACTCTTCGAGGCCGGAAATAACCTTATGGGCCGGATGGTGGGTATAATTCTCAATGTCGCCCCTTACGGTGTCTTTGCCCTCATGGCCAACGTCACGGGGACCCTGGGGACCATAGTTCTCAAAGGTATAGGCAAATTGCTGCTCACCCAGTATGCCGCCTATGCAACCGTACTAATTGTATTTTATCCCATTATCCTCAGATTTTTGGCCAATGTGAACCCCATCCAACACTACAGGAATATCTTCCCGGCCATGGTAATGGCCTTTTCCACCCAGAGCAGCAGCGGTACGATTCCCGTAACTATGGAATGCACCAAGAAGAGGGCTGGAGTTCCCGATGATATTGTCGACCTAATCACCGCACCGGCGGCTACCATCAACATGCATGCCTGTGCCGCCGAAATGCCCATTTACGCCCTCTTTGCTTCCCAGATCTACGGTATCCCCCTCTCTCCCTTCGATTTTATCATCATCTGTATTCTCGGGGTGATCATGGCCGCCGGCGTGGCCGGTGTCCCGGGCGGTGGTATTATGATGTCGGCCGTGCTGCTACAGATAATGGGACTGCCGCTGGACATCGTTCCCTGGATAGCCGGCGTATATGTCCTCATCGATATGCCCAACACCATGCTCAATGTGACAGGCGATACAGTAGGTATGGTTTACACTGCGGCTAAGCTGGGAGAACTGGACCGGGAGACCTTTGACAGCCCCAAATAAGAAATAGTTAACACTCCATGGGTACCGACCTTAGTACCACAGGAAGAGGAATCCTGTCGGGCGCCCGCTGCTGCCAGGCGCAGGATTCCTCTTCACGTTAACCACCTTCCAACCCCTGTAACTTCTCCACTTCAGACAAGAAATGCCTCGTCCCGGCGACAAAGCTGTTTTACCGTTCAATGGGGTGTTAATAGTGGTAAAAACAAGGGAAGGGAGTATTTAACCCGATGGAAGTTACGATTAGCAAGCATAAGACAGGGTGCATCGGTCTTGTAGGGCATGTGGGAGTAGGCCATGTCCACAGCCACCTGGGCTTTGTCCAGGATGACTCCGGTGGCCTCGCTGTCGTTGCCTCCCTCCTGCAGAAAGCACTGCCGGTAGACACCACTGTCCACCGGGTAAACTGCGACCTGAAGCAAAACTGCATCACTGTAACTACCCGGGGAGGTGGCACCGGAGCGGCATCTCCCCGTCGGGGAATCAGTCCGGCCGAAGCCGAACTCATGCAGGCTGCTGTAGGGCAGGATGCCATTTTTACCCAGAGCCTGGCAGTCCGTACCTTTGGCCGCCTGTACGGCCAGGGAATTTGGGAAACGCCGGTCGCCTTTCAGTCAGCCCTGGCCCTTTCCGTTATCGATACCTTTGTCCGAAATTACCCCCACCACTGTTTGATAGTGGACGAAGACATACCCGGCAACCATGGCCGGATTCTCGGCGCCGTTGTCGACATAACTGGCATTCCCGTCTCCATGCTGGCGGTGGTAAACGCTACCGCCGGGGGCATCGGCCCCAATGAAGATTTGGAAGGCAACATTATGTCTGGTGCCAAGGGTGAGCTAATGGAACGTTTATCCCTGGACAGTATTCCTACTATAGTGGTGGAGGGCAAAGCATATGTTCCCAGTGTCTGCGCCACCCTTACCGACCTGACCTTTTGGATCCGCGCCCAGGAGAATGTGGACAACACCACCATTGCCCGCAAGTTGCTGGCAGCAGCTACCCGGCAAAAAATCCCCGCCGGCCTGTCCCTTGACGCCCTTCCCCAGGAAAAGGGAGCTTTGCGCCAGGCTACCTACAATTTGGGCCAAAGGATCGCAAACTTAGGACAGTGCCTGGCCCGGGCGGAAAAGGCCGCGGACAAGGTAGCCATTGTGGCTAAACTCGCTACCCTGATTAGCCAGGATGCCGGCGGCGTAACCTTTATGTCTGATGCCCAACACGAAGTGGTACGTGGAGCCGGCCTTCTTCCCGGAACAGGCGCCGTGTTGTCCTTGCTGGTCCCACCCTCTTATATCGACTGGTGGAAGATACCCCTGCTAACAGCCGCAGATGTAAACAACTATCTCCGGATAATAACAGTCGCTATTAGTCAGATGAAGGATCAAGTGGGTAGACCTTCGGTCTAAAAAGCTACAACTTGGGAAAGGAGAAAGAGCAATGAAGAAAATTCTCTTTATCACCACCGGCGGAACTATTGCCTCCTCACCGGGGGAAGAGGGGCTGGCTCCTGCACAGACCGGGGAAGATTTATTACGGGCGGTGCCCCAGTTAGATCGGCTCTGTCACATAAGTATCTGCCCTCTGCTGAATATCGACAGTTCCAATATGCAACCGGAAAACTGGGTTACCATAGCCGAGACTGCCTTTACCGCCCTGGACGATTACGATGGGGTGGTAATAGCTCACGGCACCGACACCATGGCTTACACAGCTTCGGCCTTAAGCTTTATGCTCCAGAATATCAAGAAACCGGTCATACTCACCGGCTCCCAAATCCCCATGGGGGAAGCCGGCAGTGATGCCCCCAGGAATATCTATGATGCCTTCTGCGTAGCCTGCGACAACATCCCGGGCGTATATATTGTCTTCGGCGGAAAAGTTATCAGGGGCTGCCGCGCCTCGAAAATCCACACGACAGATTTCCAGGCCTTTGCCAGCATCAATTGCCCCGACGTGGCCACGGTAGATTCGGGACACATCGCCTACCAACAGCGGCCCACCGGGGCTACCACCGGGTCACCCTCCCTCAATACCAGTCTCTGTCCCCACGTGGCGCTCCTCAAGCTGATCCCGGGTACCAGGCCGGAGCTCCTGGACGCTGTAAAGAAGCTGGGCTACCGGGGCCTGGTTATTGAAGGGTTTGGCTTTGGCGGCGTACCCTTTCAAGGCCGCAACTTGATACCCAAGGTGCAGGAGCTCCTGGCAGCAGGACTGGCTGTGGCCATCACCACCCAGTGCCTCTGGGGCGGCTCTGACCTCACCGTCTATGAAGTCGGCCAGAAGGCGCTTAAGACCGGGGTGATCCCGACCTCCGACATGGCTACAGAAGCCCTGGTCACTAAACTCATGTGGGCCCTGGGACAAAGCGACGATTTGGCGGAAGTCACCCGCATCATGCACACCAACTATGCCGGCGAAATAAAGGTTACAGGGTGACTGTTCCCGGCTTAAGGCCGTCCCCGTCTATCACAGAATAACTACAATTGCTTCAAATGGTGGTTGACTCCCCGGGGAATAACGTGCTATACTCGTTTTAGTATGTTAATGCTTTATCATGCTAAAGCATTTCTGCCGGGAGCTACCACTTTTTTTATTATGGGGAGGAGAAAAGATGGCACGGGGAGAGTTGTTACCTGACGGGGTAAGGGATTATTTGGGGGAGGATGCAGAACGCCACCGCTACCTGGAAAAAGAACTGAGTGCAGTCTTCAAAAAGTGGGGGTATGATGAAATAATAACCCCCTGTTTTGAGTTTTACGAGCATTTGCAGGCAGGGGTGGGAAGACGGATTTTGGAAAATGCCTATAAGTTCTGCGACAACCACGGCCGGATCCTGGCCCTCAGACCGGAGATGACCACACCCATTGCCCGGGTTGCTGCCACATCCCTGGCCGGTGGTTATGGGCCGTGGCGGTTCTTTTATCTGGCCAATGTTTTCCAGGTGCAAAAAGAAGGAAGCGGCCGTCTCCACGAGTTCTACCAGGCCGGGGGGGAAATATTAGGCATTCCCACAGTTCGTGCCGATGCAGAGATCATTGCCCTGGCCATCGCGTGCCTGGATCAACTGGGTATTACCCAGTATAAAGTGGGAATCGGCCAGGTGGCCTTTTTACGGTCTATTCTGGCCGGTACTAACCTCACCCGGGAAGAAAGCGAAGAAATAATGCATTGCCTGCAGGAACGTAATCTGGTCCTCCTGGAAAAAACCCTGCGGGCGGCAAACCTGTCCGGGGAGGAGAGGAATTTCCTCTGGGAGGTCCTGACAAAGAACGGAAACGGCAGCTTTGAGGCGGTTTTGCCCAACCTCCTGGCCCGGGTGGGGGAACAAGCCCGGGAAGAACTGCTGCAGGTAGAGGAACTTTTCCGGACCCTGGCGGCCTACGGGGTAAAAGATAAAATCTACCTGGATCTGGGAATAGTCCGGAATCTCGATTATTATACCGGGGTTATCTTTGAGATTTACGGACCCGGCCTGGGGCACCCTGTAGGAGGGGGGGGCCGTTACGACCGTCTCCTGGCTAATTTCGGCCGCCCCCTGCCGGCCACAGGTTTTGCCCTGGGCTTTCCCGAACTCCTTGACCTCTGTAAAACCCAGGGAACCCTTCCCCCGGCACCGGCTACAGATTATTTGGTAATACCGGAACCAGATAATTACATAGCCGCCCTTCTCAAGGCGAAGGAGCTGCGTCGGGAAGGCTACCGGGTAGAAGTTGAACTCCGCCCGGTTGCCCTGGCCCAAAGCCTCGAATACGCCCACCAGAAGGGAATAAGGGAGGTACTCCTCCTGGCGGGGGAGAAAATCGAGATCATACCAGTAACAAAAACGGATTAGCTGGATTGACAATGTTATAGATAAAGGAAGGATAACACTTCTGGCGAAGCGACATTGCAAAGAGTTTATCAAGCTTCATTCTGGGCTGGCCACTTTGCCGCCGGTCTCCACGAGGAGAACTGGAAGCGAAACCAGAAATGTTGGATAATTAATCTCTCCCTCAGCTAATTGCAAGAACCGACCCAAAAGCTACACTGAAATTAAAAAAGGAGAGGAGGTCCCCTTATGGATGCAATCAATATCGCCTTGCCCAAGGGCCGACTTTTAGAGCCAAGCCTTACCATCTTGCGTTCTGCCGGCGTACCCATACCCCCTTCCCGGGAATGGGGGCGGGCCGCAGTCATTACCCTGGAAAAAGCGTCTATCCGTCTCTTAATCATCAGGGACGATGATGTCCCCACCTATGTAACTCATGGTGCTGCAGATTTGGGTATCGTGGGCAAGGATGTCCTTATGGAAGCAGGGGGAGAATTCTTTGAGCTCTTTGACCTCAAGGAGGGTTTCTGCCGCCTGGTTGTAGCGGTGCCTGCCCATCTGCGCCAGAGCTATACGGCGCGGCGCACCAATCACCTGCGGGTGGTTACCAAGTATCCCCGCACCTCGGCCGATTACTTTCGCCGGGCCGAGGTACTGGCAGAGATTATCACAGTTCAAGGGGCAACGGAACTGGCGCCAAGGGTTGGCTTGGCCGATGTGGTGGTTGACCTTGTAGCTACCGGCCGCACCCTGCAGGAAAACAACCTGGTAGAAGTAGAAGAGATAGCCACCTCAACGGCCCGGTTGGTAGCCAACCCCGTCAGTTACAGGCTGAAGAGTGACCGGATCTGGCCCCTGGTAGAGAAGATAAGGGCACAGGTCGACGGGGCAAACACAGGGGGTGAAAAAGAGTGCGGATCCTGACCGGCAGCGAGTTTCGTCCCCTCTGGCACAGCCGGAAATCTCCCCTGGTGGAGCACAACCGGGAGGAACAGGTACGAGAAATCCTGGCCTCGGTGCGCGCCCGGGGAGACCAGGCCCTCCTGGAATACAGTGCCCGCTTTGACCGGGTAACCCTTTCCCCCGGAGAGCTGGAAGTAAAGGAGGCCGAGTTTAGAACCGCCTGGGAGAAGGTGGATGCAGGTGTTGCCGCCGCCCTCCGGCAGGCGGCAGCCAATATCACTGCTTTTTACCGGCAACAAGGGCGGCAGTCCTGGAAACTCCAACCCGGCCCCGGCCGGATCCCGGGGGAAATTGTCCGCCCCCTGGACCGGGTAGGAATCTATGTCCCCGGGGGACGAGCCTTTTATCCTTCCTCGGTCTTGATGACCGTCATCCCGGCCCGGGTGGCCGAAGTAGAGGAGATAATCCTCTGCACCCCCCCGGACCGGCAGGGCAAGGTGCACCCGGCTATCCTGGTGGCAGCCCAGCTGGCCGGTCCCTGCCGGGTCTTCAAGGTCGGCGGTGCCCAGGCCATAGCCGCCCTGGCCTACGGGACGGAATCTATACCCGCCGTGGCCAAGATTTTCGGGCCGGGGAATGCCTTTGTCACCATGGCCAAGAAAATAGTGGCAGGAGAGGTGGGGATCGATGGGCTGGCGGGTCCCAGTGAGGTAGTGATCATCGCCGATGACTCCCTTCCCCCCGCCTGGGCGGCCGCCGACCTCCTGGCCCAGGCCGAGCATGACCCGGAAGCTGCGGCCATCCTGATCACAAACTCTCCGAACCTGGCCGCCGCCACTGCCCGGGAAGTGGAAAGACAGCTGTTTACTTTGCCCCGCCGGGATATTGCGGCCCGGGTTCTGGAAGCCCGGGGGGCCCTGGTGGTGGTAGAAGACTGGTCGGAGGCCCTGGATCTGGCCAATCTGGTGGCTCCGGAGCACCTGCAGCTGGCCTTATCGGATCCCTGGCCCTGGGTCGACAAGATCAGAAACGCCGGGGCCATCTTCCTGGGAACCTCAGCCCCAGTTCCCCTGGGTGACTACGCCGCCGGGCCCAGCCACGTCCTGCCCACGGGGGGAACGGCCCGCTTCGCCTCTTACCTGGGTCTGGAGGATTTCCAAAAAAGATCCAGCCTGCTTTACATTGGGCCGGAGGCCCTGCCTGACCTGCAGGATACCGCCATCGCCCTGGCCCGGGCCGAAGGCCTGGAAGGCCACGCCCGTTCCCTTTTGGTCCGCACCAGCACCATTGACAAGGAGGAAGACAACCATGATC
>DUVO01000118.1 GCA_012841005.1 Bacillota bacterium
AACTTTGTCGATGATTTGGTTAATCACCCTTAACCTGGTCATCTCCATGGGTGTCATGTTGAATATCTCCTCTCTCATAGGTGACATTTTATCAGAATAAATTCAACATGACATTATCACAGAATAACTACACATGCAGCCATAATTTTATTGACAAGGTATTCGAAGAATGATATAATCTTATATTCTTGACATGAATTCCAGATTGTGTTATGCTAAAGTTAACTTACCTTGGTGTCTTATTGACCAGAGGAGGTAGCTTAATGTTCAATGTTGGTGACAAGATTGTCTACCCGATGCACGGGGCCGGGGTAATAGAGGCCATTGAGGAGAAAGAGGTCCTGGGGGAAAAACGTAAATACTATGTTATGCATCTACCCCTGGGTGATATGAAGGTAATGATTCCCACCAACAGTATCAACAAACTGGGCTTGCGTGAGGTAATCGATGAAGAGGGGGTACAAAAGGTCCTCCGGATTCTCAAAGACCAAAAAACAAAAATGTCTTCCAATTGGAATCGGCGTTACCGGGCCAATATGGAAAAGATCAGAAGTGGTGATATATACGAAGTGGCTGAGGTGGTCAAGAACTTGTCCATACGTAAGAGGGAAAAGGGCCTCTCCACGGGTGAGAGCAAAATGCTCGATAGTGCTCGCCAAATTCTAATCAGTGAACTGGTGCTGGCCAAGGACATTGAAGAAGATGTCGCCGAGGGTATAATCGATGAGCTCTTTGAGTAGCAAAAGATAAGTTTTTTTACTGGTGTCAGGCCGGCAGTTCTTCTTTTATACTGGTTGTTCTTTCTTAGCTCTGCCTTAAAGCAGGGGGGAAGAAGGTTTCTTTACACTGACGTCAGATAAACTGGCGTTTTTCTTTCTTTGCCCGGGTTTAACCAGTAAAGGAATAGGTCATAATAAAAGATGCAACCAGATAGGATTTGGAAAAGGAGGAGGTCCATGGGAGTGTGCTTGTCAGGGAGCAATAAGATATCGTATAATAAGGTGAATCACAGGGAAGGCGAGAGAGGAAAGTGATGGTGGTGATACAAAAATTAATCCGCATGGTCATTGCCCTTATAGGTGGGATAGGCGGTTATCAGCTGGCTGTTTATGGGTGGCCCTTTATAATAACAGTTGCCAATTTTGAGGGTAACACCGTTGTCTATGGCGGTACCATGGCAGTGGGAACCCTGGCCGGTGCCGCGATAGCCTATTTGGTTGCTCCCATTGTTATGAACCAGAGCCTGGCCTTGATGCAGTGGAGCGAAGCCAAACTGCAGAAAATTCCCCTCTACGACGTTGTCACAGGAGCCTTCGGCCTTATTATAGGTTTAATCATCGCGAATTTGTTGGGGTTTCCCCTTTCCCGGGTACCATTCCTTGGCTTTGTTCTACCCCTGATTGCCAATCTTGGGTTGGGCTATCTGGGGATGATTATGGCCGTAAAGCGAAAGGATGAGATTTACCAGCTGCTCAGCAACCTTCGCCCCGGCAAGGAAAAGGTGGCGCGGCAGGAGACGGGTCCGGGCCCCAAAATCCTCGATACCAGTGTTATTATCGACGGGCGGATAGCCGATATTTGTAAAAGTGGGTTTATTGAGGGAGATTTGATTATTCCGGGCTTTGTCCTGGAGGAATTGAGGCATATTGCCGATTCCTCTGACCTCCTCAAACGCAACCGGGGACGGCGGGGATTGGATATTCTCAATAAGATCCAGAAGGAGCTTGAGTTCAAGGTTCAGATCTGCGAGAAGGATTTTGATGATATCATGGAAGTCGATAGCAAGCTGGTGCGTCTGGCCCAGGTAATGAACGGCAAGATTCTGACCAATGACTTTAACCTGAACAAGGTGGCGGAATTGCAGGGCGTAACCGTCCTCAATATCAATGAGCTGGCCAATGCAGTGAAACCCGTTGTCTTGCCGGGGGAAGAAATGGAGGTCCATGTCATCAAGAATGGCAAAGAGGCCGGCCAAGGGGTGGCATATCTTGATGATGGTACCATGATTGTGGTTGACGGCGGCAAGCGCCATATTGGGGAGACCATCGGTGTCCTGGTAACAAGTGTACTGCAGACGGCGGCGGGGAGGATGATCTTTGCCAAGCCGAAAACGGAGGAGAAGGTATTGTGAAGGACAGGGTTGTCGCTCTGATAGCAGCTGCCGGCCGTGGCACCAGGATGGGGGGAGGTGCCCAGTATAAAAAACAGTACTTTATGCTGGGCGACCGGCCTGTCCTGGCCCATACTGTTTCCATTTTTGAGGAAAGTCCCCTGGTAGGCGATATAGTAATTGTCGTTTGTCCGGAAGATATTGATTATTGCCAGCGGGAAGTAGTTGCCAAATATGGGTTCAAAAAGGTGTCGAAGATTATTCCCGGGGGGGAACAGCGGGCGGATTCCGTTTACCAGGGGCTTTTAGCCCTGGAACCTGATACGGAAATCGTCCTGATCCACGATGGAGTCCGTCCCTTTTTCCCCCCTGCCCTGATCGGGGAAGTTGTACAAGCTGTATGTACATATCAAGCGGCCGTGGTGGCTGTTCCTGTCAAAGATACCATAAAGATTGCTGATATGGCGGGGTTTGCCAGGAAAACCCCCGATCGCCGTTTTTTATGGGCGGTACAGACGCCCCAGGGTTTTTCTTATCCCTTGCTGATGCAGGCCTACCGGGCAGCACGGCAAAAGAAACTGCAGGCGACTGATGATGCCATGCTGGTTGAGGCCCTGGGATGCCGGGTAAAACTGGTCCTGGGAACATATGAAAATATGAAGATAACCACCCCCGAAGATTTCATCCTAGCGGAAGCCCTTTTAGAGAAGGGGGCTCCAAAATGAGGATCGGTATGGGTTACGATGTGCACCGTCTCCAGAAGGGTCGCCCCTTGATTTTGGGTGGAGTCACTATTCCTTCACCCAAGGGGCTCCTGGGCCATTCTGATGCCGATGTCCTTACCCACGCAATCATGGATGCCCTCCTGGGGGCGGTGGGGAGGGGGGACATCGGCAGGCATTTTCCCGATACGGATCCGGCCCTGGAGGGGATTGCCAGCCTCTTCCTCCTGGAAAAAGTAATGGAAGTGGTGGCGGCCAGGGGTTTTGTCCTGGTCAATGTCGACACGGTGATCATTGCCCAGGCCCCCAAATTGGCCCCCTACACGGCGGCAATGCAGGAGAAGCTGGCGCCGGTTTTGGCCCTGGAACCGGACCGGGTTAATATCAAGGCGACGACAACGGAAGGGTTGGGTTTTATTGGAAGGGGTGAGGGTATTGCCGCCCAGGCGGTGGCACTTCTTAAAGCTAACCCTGCCGGCTGCCC
>DUVO01000085.1 GCA_012841005.1 Bacillota bacterium
AAGCGGTAAGGCACAGGACTCTGGATCCTGGATCGTAGGTTCGAATCCTACCGCCCCAGCCAAGGAATTGTGGGCCATTAGCTCAGTTGGTAGAGCACCTGACTCTTAATCAGGGTGTCCGGGGTTCGAGCCCCTGATGGCCCACCAAACCAGGCTGCGGGAGTGGCGGAATTGGCAGACGCGCAGGACTTAGGATCCTGTGCCGTGAGGCGTGGGGGTTCAAATCCCTTCTCCCGCACCACTTATCAAGCTGCCAGAACACAGTGATTGCTGTAGGAACCTGGAGGGGTGCCAGACAAGCACCAATGTAACATGTGCGGAAGTAGCTCAGTGGTAGAGCATCGCCTTGCCAAGGCGAGGGTCGCGGGTTCAAATCCCGTCTTCCGCTCCACTAACAGAGCCTCGGCAGCAACCCAATGCCGGGGCGCACTTTTGCACACGATATTCTGATTTATCTGGAGATGGGAAGAAGATAGATATCTTTCTTTGGCGGTGGCGGGGATACCCTTACTGGTAAAGGGTCACACTATTACCGGGGTCTTGTGGTTCTTTCAAAAATCTTTGGTTAATGGGAGGAGGTCAACGTAGTGAAGATAGCTGCTGCCCAAATGGAACTGGTGCCCGATATTGAGGCCAACGCGGGGCGAATTAGGGATTTTATTGAGCAGGCTGCTGCCCTGCGGGTAGATATTATGAACTTTCCCGAGACAGCCCTGACAGGCTATGAACCGGAGCTGTTCCGAGGTCACTACCAGGAAAAGATCGAGGCAATCGTGGCGGAACTGCACCAGTTCGTCCAGGACAGGGGAGTATCGGCGATTATTGGCACCCCCTACTTTGAAGAAGGAAGGCTTTACAACAGCGTAGTTGTTCTCCTTGATGACGGGCGCAGGTTCCTGTATCACAAGCAGAATTTGGTTGACTATGAACAGGCGTACTTCGAGTCTGGACGGAAGCAGCTGGTTTTTGAACATAAAGGATTTACCTTCGGTACAATTATCTGCCGTGATCAGAATTTCCCCCTCCTGGCCAGAGATATTAGGGAGCAGGGGGCTGATGTTTTATTTATTTCCTGTGCCCACTACTACAGTCCCATGGAAGCCCGCTGGAAACTGGATAAAAATATTGCTCTTCCCATTGCCCGGGCGACGGAAAACAATATGTTTGTCTGCAAAGCCAACGCTGTCGGCACCCTGAACGGGATGATTAACCTTGGCAACAGCCTCATAGTAGGCCCCAATGGCTCTGTGATAGCCCGGGCCGGGGAGGCCAGGGAACAATTATTAAGTTTTGCCATTGATCCACAGAACAAGGACTGGAAGTGGTAGGATGTGGGGACCTCGGCGGAACTCTGAAGCCGGGGTTCAAACTTGTGCAGGAGTTATAGATTTTCTGTAGAAAGAAAGATATAGTATTTTAGTATTGAGCAAGATTATGGTACAATTTACGGTGATGAAGGGTATATATTATAATGAGAAGCCAAGGAGGGCGGTTGGGTTAATGGAAGTAAAAGTTGAGAAATTAGAGAAAAACAAGGTCAGCCTAGAGGTCGAGGTTGGGGCTGACCAGGTTGATAAGGCACTTGCCCAAGCTTACCGTCGCGTGGTCCAGAAGGTGAATATCCCCGGGTTCCGGAGGGGTCATGTTCCCAGGAAAATTCTGGAAATGCGTCTGGGAAAAGGGGTTCTATATGAGGAGGCCATTGAAATTCTCCTGCCGGAGGCCTATGCCCAGGCTGTTGAGGAATCGGAACTGGAACCAATTGACCAGCCCCAGGTTGACAATGTCCACATCGAAGAAGGAAGTCCCTTTCGCTTTTCCGCTACGGTAGAGGTGAAACCGGAGGTAAAGTTGGGTCAGTATAAGGGTCTTCCCGTGGAAAAGGAAAAGGTAGAGGTTTCCGCTGAAGATGTCGATAAACTCCTGGAGAACCTGCGGGAACGAACTGCAACCTGGCGGGTCGTTGAGGAAGGGGAAGCCGAGGACGGTGACCTCGTTATAATCGATTTTACCGGTTATGTTAATGATGAACCCTTGCAGGGGGGGAAGGGTGAGAACCACTCCCTGATCCTTGGTTCCGGCAGTTTTATACCCGGTTTTGAAGAACAGTTGCTGGGTGTAAAGCCAGGTGAGGAACGTAGAATTCAGGTAACCTTCCCGGAAGATTACCATAACAAGGAATTAGCCGGTGTAAAAGCGGAGTTTACTGTACAGGTAAAGGAAATAAAGCGTAAGGAACTGGCACCCCTTGATGACGAATTTGCCAAGGATGTAAGCCAGTTTTCGACCCTGGAAGAGTTAAAGGAGGATATTCGGAAAAAACTGCTGGAAACGGCGGAGAATAAAGCGGAGAATAAATTCCGGGAGGAATTGGTGAAACAGGCTGTGGCCAATGCCGAAGTAGAGGTACCGGAGACCTTGGTTAAGAAACGGGTGGAAGCTATGGTACACGATCTGGAACACCGTCTCCAGCAGCAGGGAATACCCCTGGATGCCTATCTAAAATATAGTGAGAAGACCTTGGAGGAACTCAAGGATGAGTTCGGGGAAGTTGCCCGGGAAAGTGTAAAGACCGATTTGGTTTTGGAGGCCATAGCCAAAGCGGAAGGGATAGAAACTAAGGAGGAAGAGGTCGAGGCAGAACTAGACACAATGGTCGCCGGTATTGCTGCGGAAGAAGCCAAACTAAAGGAGCTGAAGCAGAACTTACAGGAAAGCGGCCATGTTGACCTTATCACTGATAACCTTATAAGAAGGAAGACTATAGACCTGCTGGCTGCAGGAGTCCAGGCTTCGTGAGCATAGTTATTAAAAGCCCCGGTTTTGGGCATGCTGTAGTAATGTACTCCAATCATGCAAGGAGGTGTGCATATGAATTATCTGGTACCTATGGTTGTAGAGCAGACCAATCGCGGGGAAAGGGCTTATGACATCTATTCTCGCCTGCTCAAAGACAGGATAATTTTTCTCGGCTCTGCCATAGATGACAATGTCGCCAATACCGTTATCGCCCAAATGCTTTTCCTGGAAGCAGAGGACCCTGATAAGGATATTTGGTTATATATCAATTCTCCCGGTGGAGTAGTACCGGCGGGGTTGGCAATATACGATACCATGCAGTATATCCGTCCGGAAATCAATACAGTCTGTATGGGCCTGGCGGCCAGTATGGGGGCAGTCCTGCTGGCGGCTGGGACAGCGGGTAAGCGCTTTGCCCTTCCCCATGCCCGGATTATGATCCATCAGCCTCTGGGCGGGGTACAGGGCCAGGCAGCCGATATTGCCATCCACGCCCAGGAAATATTGAAAACCAGGGAAATCCTTAACGAAATCCTTGCCGAGCATACGAAACAGCCGCTGGAAAGGATCCAAAAGGATACTGACCGTGATTTCTTCATGTCGGCGGTTGATGCTAAGGAGTACGGGATTGTGGACGAGGTGATGTATACCCGTAATGCAAAGTAGTAAAGGGGTGAAAGGATGTTTAAATTTAACGACGAAAAGGGACAGCTGAAATGTTCCTTTTGTGGCAAGGTACAGAACCAGGTCCGCAAATTGGTTGCCGGTCCCGGTGTCTACATCTGTGATGAATGTATTGAACTCTGCAACGAAATAATTGAAGAAGAACTCCAAGATGAACTCGAATTCGAACTTAAAGATATACCGAAGCCGAAGGAGATAAAAGCAATCCTGGACCAGTATGTTATCGGTCAAGAAAAGGCGAAAAAGACCCTTTCGGTAGCCGTCTATAACCACTACAAGCGCATTAACGCAAGTTTGAGGGTGGACGATGTAGAACTGCAAAAAAGCAATATTGTTATGTTGGGACCTACCGGCTGCGGCAAAACCCTTCTTGCTCAGACCTTAGCCAAAATCCTTAATGTCCCCTTTGCTATCGCCGATGCTACTTCCCTCACCGAAGCAGGTTATGTGGGGGAAGATGTGGAGAACATTTTACTCAAACTGATCCAGGCTGCTGACTATGACATTGAGAAGGCGGAAAAGGGTATCGTCTATATTGACGAGATCGATAAGATTGCCCGCAAATCAGAGAATCCCTCCATTACCAGGGATGTCTCGGGGGAAGGGGTACAGCAGGCCCTGCTGAAAATTTTGGAGGGAACCGTGGCCAGTGTACCGCCCCAGGGGGGTCGGAAGCATCCGCACCAGGAGTTTATCCAGATCGATACCACCAACATCCTCTTTATTTGCGGCGGTGCCTTTGATGGAATCGATAAATTTATCCAGAATCGGATTGGGAAGAAGACCCTGGGTTTTGGGGCCGATATACGCGGTAAAAGTGATAAAAAGATCGGAGAGATATTGGCCCAGATTCTCCCGGAAGACCTGCTCAAATTCGGCCTGATTCCCGAATTTGTCGGGAGGGTACCGGTTATAGTCACTTTAGATGCCTTAGATGAAGAAGCCCTTATTCGTATATTGACAGAGCCCAAGAACGCCCTCGTAAAACAGTACCAGAAATTTTTTGACCTGGACGGAGTGCAGCTGGAGTTCCAGCCTGAAGCCCTGGAAGCAATTGCCAGCGAAGCATTGAAGAGGAATACCGGTGCCCGGGGCCTGCGGGCGATTATTGAAGAGATAATGCTGGAAGTTATGTATGATATTCCGTCCCGGAAGGACATCACAAAGGTTACTATTACGAAGGATGTTATTTTAAAGAAGCAACAGCCGGTCATTCTTACGAC
>DUVO01000297.1 GCA_012841005.1 Bacillota bacterium
AATGCGGGCGCTGCCGCGCCTGTGTTGACATCTGCCCCGCCGCCGCCATCACCGGGAAACCCTTCAACCCGGAAGAAGACCGGAAAGTCCGCTTCCAGGCCAGGGCGTGCAAGGAATACACCGACACCTACCAAAAAGAGCTGGGCTATCAGTTCCCAAGTTCCTCCACGGTCTGTGGTCTCTGTGTTTATATCTGCCCCAAGGGACGAAGAAAGGAAAAGCTCGAGGCAGGAAAATTGGCGAATGATGGCAAATTATAGGAATAACCTCATTTATTTAGTAAGGGGGAAATTCCTATGGCCGCCGAGCCCCTTGTCTTTGCCCTTGATATCGGAACCCGGACAATTGTCGGCCTGGTACTAACCGCCGATGCCCACGGGTACAGGATAAAGGCAGCCCAGATCGAAGAGCACGAGACCCGTTCCATGTTCCAGGGGCAGATCCATGATATTGAAGCTGTCGCCGGTGTTGTCAGAAGGGTAAAGGAAAAATTGGAAAAACGTACCGGCCAGAAACTGGAGCAGGTGGCGGTGGCGGCCGCCGGCCGCTCCTTAATAACAAGACGCGGGGCGTCTTTCCACCAACCTCCGCCGGGGCAACCTGTCACGGAAGCCCAGGTCAAGGTGCTGGAACTGGAGGCGGTGCGCCAAGCCCAGTCTGAACTGGCCTCCTGCGGTCAGGATGATACGCAGGGGTATCTCTGTGTTGGTTACAGTGTTTTTCACTATTACCTGGAAGGTGCCACCATCGTAAACCTGGTGGGACAACGGGGCCAGGAGATTGGTGTAGAAGTTATCGCCACCTTTCTCCCCCAGGTTGTGGTGGACAGCCTCCTGTCCGTTTTGGAAAGGGCCGGTCTGGAAGTCCTTCCCTTAACCCTGGAGCCCATCGCCGCCCTTAACGTCGCCCTGCCCACGGGTATGCGAAATCTCAACCTGGCCCTGGTGGACATCGGTGCCGGCACCTCGGACATTGCCCTCAGCCGTAAGGGTACCATCTTTGCCTATGCCATGATACCCCGGGCCGGAGACGAAATAACCGAATCCCTCTGCAGCGCCTATTTACTGGATTTCCCCGGGGGAGAACGGTTAAAACGCCGCCTGGGAGAGGAGGAGGTTAAATTTACCGACATCCTGGGCAACACCGTGTGTCTTCCGGCAGCAGAAGTTAAGGCAACCCTCAAGCCCACGGTAACCAAACTTGCCCGGTCAATAGCGGAAGCAATTTTGGAGCTAAACCAGGGGCCACCCGATGGCGTTGTCCTGGTAGGCGGGGGCAGCCTCACACCCTCCCTCCCCCAAAAACTGGCAGGAGCCCTGGGTTTAAGCACCGGCCGGGTGGGAATTAGAACCCGGGAATCCCTCGCCGGTATTAAAGGACAACCACGGAAACTGACAGGGCCGGAGGCCGTCACCCCCATCGGCATCGGTGTCTGGGCCTTTACCGGTCATCCCTTTACCTATCACCGGGTTTTTGTAAATGGAAACCCTATCCACCTGTGGAATCTGGAAGGGGCCACCGTTGCCGACGCCCTCCTGGCTTCCGATTGCCAGTGGGAACGCCTTCACCCCCGCCCCGGCCTTGCCCTTACCGTGGAAATTAACGGACAGATCAAGTCCATAAAGGGGGAATTGGGGGAACCAGCCCGGATTCTCGTTAACGGCAAGGAGGCGGCATTAGATGCGCCCCTCCGGGACGGGGACCGGCTCGAGTTTTATCCCCCCCGGGATGGCCGGGATGCCACCGCCTGTGTCGGTGATCTCCTCACAGGTCAGGAATTGACAGTACAGGTCAACGGCC
>DUVO01000265.1 GCA_012841005.1 Bacillota bacterium
AAAAACCAAACTGCCTAAACCCATGACATTGTAACTTAAACTCCAACTATCCCTTAACCCGTTTCAAAGAGCTGTATTCGGGTTTAGTTTCCTATTGCCTCTTTTAAGGCTGTTCAAATGTGTGTTCACTTAATATCGCCATATGGAGTTGTCAAGGTGCAAAGTTACGGTTGGGGATGCTCCTAAACCTACTCAACCGTCACAACTTTACGAGAACCTACATAATTGTAAGAACATAATGGTTGTCTAAAATACAAGGAAGAAGGATTGCCCGGGGTTATGTCGAAAGATTATATGCAAATATAACTGAAGAAGGGTTGCCGATGATTTCGACTTCCTGGCTGAAGGCAAGGTCCATTCTTCTGGTTGAGGCTTTGTTGTTGGGTGGTAGTGCTTGCCTTTGTCGTATATGGGGCGGGCATTGCCTGCAGCTGGCTGCCGGGCTGGGTATATTATTTTCCCTGGTGTTTGCGGTAACATTGTTTTTCCTCCGGGTAGAGGAAGGGGAGTCTGGAGAGGAAAGGGCATCTGAACTATTGCGGAAACAGAGACATGATTTTCTCAATCACCTGCAGGTCATTTACGGCCTATTGCAGTTGAGTAAGACGGAACGGGCTTTGGAGTATATTGGCGGTATGCTTAAAGGTCGTGAGGGATTGCCATGACCGGGGCGTTTTGCAACCGGGAAGGCGCCAGGAATTAGAACTTAACTACTACAACGGTGGGGATGTTGACCGGGATTTTTGGTAAAAATAAAGGTGACCTTTAAGGGGTTGTAACCTGACCTTAAACCTTTCCCGCCCTTTGGCGGCAGGCATTAGGGGAAGGGATTGTGGCAATATTTGCAGAATTATTTCTCCTGTGGGGGACTGGTAAATGTTTTATGATAAGGCCAAGATTTATGTTAAGGCAGGTGATGGTGGGAACGGGATTGTCAGCTTCCGCCGGGAAAAGTATGTTCCCCTGGGTGGACCGGATGGGGGTGACGGTGGCAAGGGCGGCGATATAGTCTTTTTAGTTGATTCAGGCCTCCGCACCCTGATGGATTTCCGTTATCAGTGTCATTATCAGGCAGAGAGAGGAGCCCCGGGTGGAGGGAGCAGGAAGCGCGGCCGCGATGGGCAGGATTTGCTTATAAGAGTCCCGCCGGGAACTATCATCAGGGATTCAGAAACGGGGGAAGTCCTGGCCGATCTTGTCAAGCATGGAGAAAAAAAGACCATAGCCAGGGGAGGCAGGGGA
Source organism: Bacillota bacterium (assembly GCA_012841005.1). GTDB lineage: Bacteria > Bacillota > DTU030 > DTU030 > DTU030 > DTU030. Next base: position 1,243 of record DUVO01000265.1, read on the forward strand.
GGCAGGGGCAATGCCCGTTTCCTCAGCAACAGCAACCGGGCGCCCCGTTTTTCCGAAAAGGGGGAGCCGGGGGAAGAACGCTGGTTGGACCTGGAACTGAAACTCCTGGCAGATGTGGGCCTGGTCGGCTATCCCAATGTGGGCAAATCGACGTTGCTGTCCCGTGTTTCTGCTGCTAAACCAAAGATTGCCAACTATCCCTTCACGACTCTTACGCCTAATTTAGGTGTGGTAAAGGTTGGCGAAGACAGCTTTGTCCTGGCCGATATTCCTGGTTTGATTGAAGGTGCCCATAGCGGGGCAGGTTTGGGCCACGAATTTCTTCGGCACTTGGAA
>DUVO01000126.1 GCA_012841005.1 Bacillota bacterium
CCCTATAGTGGCAATGATGGGGAAGGCTTCGGGTGGGAAGCCGTACATGCTGACTATGAGCATTTCCCCGATTAAACCGCCGCCTGGAACACCGGACATGACTACACCGCTAAGGACCGCGATGATAGTGGCAGTGACAAAGGTCCCTAATCCGGTGAAGGGCATGCCGAAAATACCGAACAAGAAGGAAATCTTTAGTATGGCACTGAGACAAGAGCCATCCATGTGGGCTGTTGCGCCGAAGGGAAGTACAATTTCGCGGACATCCTTTGGGATGCCAATTCTTTGCGCTGCAGCAAGGTTCACGGGTAATGTAGCAATGCTGCTCTGGGTGGCCAGTGATGTTAGCGCCGGCGGAATAATGTTTCTAAAAAAGCTAACCATACCTCTTTTTCCACCGGCATAGTAAGCATAGATAGCAAAGGCGATGAAAAAGTACAGCACACAAATGGGGTAGTATATCAGCATTGCCCTGCCATAGGAGCCGATAAGCTGGGGGCCAAAGGTACCGACCAGTGAAGCGAAGTAGGCTCCCAGACCTATGGGGGCATAGTACATGATCAAGGAGATCATTTTAATCATTGCTTCAGACAGTATATTGAGAATGTCAACAACGGGTTTACCCTTTTCTCCCAGCATAATGATGGTTAGACCGAAAAAAATGGAAAAGATGATCAGCGGCATCATGTTTCTTCTGGATATGAGGCTTGGGAAGTCGGTCACTGTTATGGCGGCTACGATCTGCTCTGCAGTACTCAGAGGTTGTAACTCCTCAGCTTGGGGAATATCCAGGTGTACGCCTTGGGCGGGAGGGAAGACATTAACCACGAAGATCATAAGAACTGATGCTATTAGTCCTGTAATAACAAAAACCCCGACTAGAGCTCCCAAAATTTTACCGAGTCTATGCAGGCTGGCCATACTTGCGACGGCGCTGCTTATGGTGAGAAATACGAGGGGTACCACAATGATAAACATTAAGTTGATGAAAATGTCGCCGAGGGGTTTTAAGACATCTGCATTTTCACCCATTATCAAACCAAGGAGACAACCAATTACAATGGCACCTAACAGAATAATGGGAAATTTGTAGGACTCCCAGCTGCTCTTTTTTTGCGTTTGTTCCACTCGATTTTCCCTCCTTCTTTATTGGTTACGGGTATTCAATGTAATTGTACCACCTCCCCGATGATTGGTGGGTCCTTGTATTTCTAAAATAGTTGCCGGCAGACTGTAATATACGTACAATAAATTATCTTTTTCTCCTGCAAAATCTTACATTAGTAAAAAGTTTATTTCTCTCCGTTTTGAGCTAAAGATAGCATTATCCCAGGGCATTGTCAATTGAAGGGGTAAGAAATAATCCCCAAAACAAGGGGAAACTGGAGTTCAGAGATATTCTTCTTCTTCGGGCAGGGCATCTATGTTCTTTGGCTTTATATATACGCCCAATTAGACAGATTATCCTCCTCCCGGAAATAATCTTTACAAAAATTACTAAATAATATTTCCCTATATTTTGCGAATATTTTATTATTTATTGTTAGTTGACTTTCCTGGGTCGTGCAAATTATAATATGATAGTTGATAAGTCAACTAGGGGCGGTGGGGTTTATGCAACGGAGTATTGGACACTTGATGTCCATTTTACACCGGCAGGCACAGGTATATATTAATCGTTCTTTAAAGGAATTTAATATTACTTCGGCCGAGTATGCTTTTTTGCTTTATCTTTATAAGAAGGATGGGGCGACCCAGGATGAATTGTCGTCCTATTTATATGTGGATAGGGCGGCAACCGCGCGGGCTATCAAATCATTGGCAGCGAAGGGTTTGATAATAAAGAATAAAGACAGTACCGATAAGCGGTTTAACCGGATCTATCTTACCGATAAGGCCAAGGGTTATAGGGAGCAAATCAGGCAAAGGGTCAAGCGCTGGAGTGAGTTTCTCAGTGAAGATATTGATGAGAAGGATACTGCGATAGTCTTATCTGTCCTGGAGAAAATGGTTGATAAAGTTGAAGCTGCAAATAGAAAAGGGATGGAGGAATACCAGTATGAATGATGTAAACCGATTGGGACAAGAAAAGGTATCTAAGCTTTTGCTCAAATTCTCCCTGCCGGCCATAGTGGGCATGCTGGTGAATTCATTATATAATGTTGTCGACAGAATTTTTATAGGCAACAATGTCGGGCCCTATGGTATAGCCGGGATCACCATTGGTTTTCCTATTATGATTATCCTGATGTCAATGGGTCTTCTCTTTGGTGTAGGTGGTGCGACCCTCTTTTCCATAAGATTGGGGGAGGGAAAGTCTAAAGAGGCGGAGCAGTCCTTGGGCAATGCCTTTGTCTTATTGGTTATTGCCGGGATTCTCTTTATGATACTGGGGCAAGCTTTTTTACGGCCCCTTTTAACTGTCTTTGGTGCCAGTGAAACAGTTTTGCCCTATTCCATGGAGTACATGCGGGTTATTTTTTTTGGGGCGGTTTTTCAGGTAGTTAGCATGGGGATGAATAATTTCATCCGTGCCGACGGAAATCCCAAGATAGCCATGTATACCATGTTTTTGGGTGCAGGCTTGAATACCTTATTAGATCCTATATTTATAATCGTTTTTAAGATGGGTATGACCGGTGCTGCTCTGGCCACTATCCTGGCCCAGTGTGTCTCGGCTGTATGGGTGACAGCATACTTTTTTGGTCCGCGAAGCGCTAATAAACTACGGCTTAAATATATGAGGCTGAAACTGTCTGTTGTAACGAGAATAACTTCCCTGGGGATTCCCGGTTTTTCCCTACAGCTTGCTAACAGCCTTTTGAATGTGATTTTAAACAGAAGCCTGTACTTCTATGGTGGTGATCTGGCCGTGTCGGGGATGGGGATCATACACAGTATTATGACCATAATGCTGATGCCAATCATAGGGATTAGGCAGGGTGCGCAGCCTATTATCAGCTTTAACTATGGGGCGAGAAAGCCCGGCAGGGTGAAAACAGCCGTCAATCTGGCCAACATGGCTGCAACTGCTATTGTGATTACAGGTTATGCTATAATCAGGTTGTTCCCGGAACAGCTGATCGGTCTATTCAATAATACCCCGGAGCTGGTTGAGTTTAGCAGGTCCGCACTCCTGTCCTGGACCCTGTGCCTCCCCCTTGTCGGGTTTCAAATCATTGCCTCCAGTTATTTCCAATGCATTGGTAGGGCCCTGATAGCAATGTTTTTAACCCTCACCAGACAGGTGATCTTTCTTATACCAGCCCTGCTTATTTTCCCAAGGTTCTGGGGTCTTACTGGGCTGCTCTATGCTGCCCCCTTTGCGGATTTTTTCTCTGTACTGCTGACAGGCATATGTTTTTATTTCGGTATGAAGAATCTGGAGCGAGATATGGCTACCGATAATCTGATGGGCAAAAGGGCGGGTGAGAGTTGAGCAGGAGCACTCCTTCCCTTTTGCTCTTCCCGGAAGAAACGTGGGGATTAAAAAAGAAGGAATTTTTAGGAAATGGGCGAATTCCTATACTAATAACTAGAACAGGGGGGATAAATAATGAAAATTATCGACTTATCCCATCCGTATAAGGTGGGAATGACCCAGTTTCCCGGCACACCGGATCTCGATGTGAGGCAGATTGCCCAGACTGAGGAAGGTGGTTTTCGGGTAACGGATTTCCATGCCGTTGTCCATGTGGGCACCCATTGTGATGCACCTGCCCATTGTGTAGTTGGTGCCCCCACCATGGAAGCATTTCCCATCGATACCTTTATCGGGGAAGCCGTCGTTGTCGATGCCTGTGTTAAAGAAAGCAGGGAGATAGGGGTTGAAGTACTGGAAGGGTATGATATCAAGCCAGGAGATATTGTCCTGATCCGGACTGGTTACTGCAAGTTTTGGAATGAGCCGGTCTATGTGGAGGATTCACCCTATCTGACGGAAGAACTGGCTTCTAAATTGGTGGAACTAAAGGTGAAGGCGGTGGGTGTTGATTTCCTTTCCCCTGACCGGGTGGATAGCACCACCTCCCCCGTCCATCATATTCTCATGGAAAATAACGTCATTATCATTGAGAACTTGGCCAATCTCAAAGAGATCGATGTTCACCGGGTATTTTTCGCCGCCCCGCCGGTGCTGATTGATAAGGCGGATGGCGGTTTTACCAGGGCTTTTGCGGTGATTTTTTAGTGTGTCTCCTGCTGGGGGGAGGTACTACCGGCAAGTCGCAAGGCCGTCGCCTATGCCAGTTCGGCTGAACTCGGGCGGCTGTCCTGCTGTTTTCCAAAATATAATTCAACGGGCTGCCCCGGGATTGCAGGAACAAGAAAAAGTACTGGAGTGAATTAGATGGACCAGAGGACCAGGAATATACTAGCGATATTGGAAAAAGAATACGGCGAAGTGGAACCGGGGCTGTCTTTTTCGAGCCCCTTTCAGCTTCTTATTGCTGTTATCCTCTCGGCCCAGTGTACCGATGTGCGGGTGAACCAGGTGACGGCCCGTTTGTTTGCCAAATATGAGACACCGGAGGATTTCGCTGCCCTGGAACAGGCCCAATTGGAGGCGGAGATCCGGGAGTGTGGCCTGTTCCGGAACAAGGCGAAGAATATCAGGCAGACCTGTGCTATTTTAGTTTCTAAATATGGGGGACAGGTACCATCGACCCGGGACGAACTGATGTCCCTTCCAGGAGTGGGGC
>DUVO01000129.1 GCA_012841005.1 Bacillota bacterium
CCGGTTGCAGCCGGCGGCGGCGGGTAAAGATACTACTTCCGGGCACTGGGAATTAACCGGAGTAATTTTAAAAGAACCCTTTCCCCTTTTTCCCAAGGGGTTTCCACCTGAGATAATACGAGCGGTGGAAAGGGCCTTCGGCCGGAAGGTATTGGGCAATAGGGCTGCCTCCGGAACGAAAATAATCGACGATCTGGGTCTCAAACATATGGAAACCGGGTACCCCATTGTCTACACTTCTGCTGACAGTGTTTTTCAAATTGCCGCCCATGAAGAAGTAATTCCTGTACCGGAACTCTACGACCTCTGCCGCAAAGCAAGGAAAATACTCCAGGGAAAATACGGCGTAGGTCGTGTTATTGCCCGGCCTTTTATCGGAAATAAGGGTTCTTTCCGGCGTACAGCAAACCGCCGGGATTTTTCCCTGGCACCGCCCCAAGACACAGTCCTGGATAGGTTACTGGCCACCGGCAGGGAAGTAATTGGGATTGGCAAAATTGAAGATATTTTTGCCGGCCGCGGTCTCAGTGAAGCCTTACATACAACCGGTAACCTGGATGGGATGAATAAAACACTGGCTGTGCTGGCAAGGGCGGAAGAAGGATTGGTTTTCGTGAACCTGGTTGATTTTGATACACTCTACGGGCACCGGAATGATCCGGCTGGTTATGCCCGGGCCCTGGCGGAATTTGATCAATGGTTGCCAAAATTATACCGTATTATGGAGAGTTCAGATCTCCTTATTATTACTGCCGATCACGGTTGTGACCCGACAACGAGCAGTACCGATCACTCCCGGGAATATGTTCCCTTGCTGATTTGGGGTAAGGAAATACCTTCCGGGATTAATCTCGGGGATCGGAAAACCTTTGCCGATGTTGCAGCAACCATCGCGGCTTTATTCAATATCCAATGGTCCGGGGCCGGTGATAGTTTTCACAGGATGCTATCGGGTAAAGACTGAGCAAGTTTGTCCCCCGGGTCATAAATCTTCCCACCCTTTCATAAAAAGATCTTGAAGAGGAGTATATCCAAAGGGAAGGGGGGATGGAAAATTGGCCGGATTTCGAAAACAGGCAATTATTTTGTTTACTATGCTAATTCTGGTTTGCCTGCTAATTCCACCAGCATACTGCCAGGAAATAGAAACTACAGCCCAAAGTGCGGTTTTGCTCGACGGCCGTTCCGGTGCGATAATCTACGAAAAAGAACCCCATGTTCCCAGAGCCCCCGCCAGTATGACCAAGATTATGACCTTGTTGCTGGCCTTTGACGCCATTTCCGCCGGGCAAGTAACCCTGCAGGATCAGGTACTCATTACTGAAAGTGTTAACAAATTAGGTAACGATCCGGGTACCTGGGTCTGGTTAGAACCGGGAGAACAGTGGTCTCTCCAGGAACTCTTAATAGCCATTGCCGTTGCTTCTGCCAATGATGCCTGTATAGCCGTGGCGGAGCACATAGCGGGTACAGAAGAAGCCTTTGTCCAAATGATGAACCAGAGGGCCCAGGATCTGGGGATGAAGAATACCCGTTACCAAAATCCCCACGGGCTGACTGCAGAAGATCATTACATGAGTGCCTACGATACTGCCCTCCTGAGCAGGGAGGCCATTAAGTATCCGGAATTATTACAACTTACCTCTATCTATGAGTATTCCGGATTTCGACCAGAACCGAGGCGCCTTGACCTCTGGAATACTAATAAGCTTTTGGTCTGGTATGAAGGGGTCGATGGCTTAAAAACCGGTTGGACAGAAGAAGCGGGATACTGTCTGGCCGCTACAGCCGAACGGGATGGTATGCGGCTCATAAGTGTTGTGATGGGATGCCCTGTGGCCAACACCCACTTCTCTGAGACAATAAAATTACTCCAGTACGGTTTTAGCAACTATTCTTCGGAACAGGTAGTTTCCCGTGGGCAAATAATTGAACTGCTGCCCGTTTTCCGGGGCAGAGAAGAAGAAGTGGAATTGGTCGCCGCCGCTGATCTTTTTCTTAC
>DUVO01000253.1 GCA_012841005.1 Bacillota bacterium
GTATCCAGGTGTACTTTGCCCCCGGATCACTGCCACCGGCGATGACCTGCCGGGCTCCTGTTTTGGGGTTAATAAGGTAAAACTGGATGTTGGTCAAAGGCACATTGCTGGTGACCGCCAGCTCCACCGGGCCCGTCACCACCTGGTTTGGGCCAACCCCCTCCAGGAGCAGCCGGGACTGGGCCGTTATCTCTACCCCGACGGGAGGGCTGGTGTGGGTCTTTCCGGCCGGGTCCACCACCCGGACCAGGACTTCCTTCCTGCCCGCCTCCTCCGGACCCGGAAACCACCGGTAGCCGCCATAGGGAATCTGGGCCAGGACCTTCTCCTGCCCCGTCCGGGGATCCCGGAGAATAAATTCCGTCCGACTGACGGGGAAGTTCCGGGAAGCCAGGAGGGTGACCGGTTTGGTGATGGTATCGCCGTCCCCCACCCCCCGCAGCCCCAGTTTTGGTTCCGTCGCAACAGGGGCGGTAACGGCCTGGCCGAGATAGGCTTGTCCCGCCTGATCATAGGCCGTCACCCGGAAGGAAACAGTGCCGTTGTCCTCCAGCATGGGGGTCCAGGAGAAGGTGCCGTAGGGGTCCACCTCATCGGAAACAAACACCTTCCCTGCATCCTGATTCACAATCTCATACCTGACATAGGCCGGGGCAAAATTGAGTTCCGCCCCCAGGGCAACGGTATCTTTGAGCAATTCACCGGGGGTCAACCCCGTCAGGGAAACCCGGGGTTCAAGGGCCACCTGTACCCCCAGGGCGGTACCGGCCAGGAAACGCCCCGCCCCGTCATAGACAGCGGCCACCAGAACCCGCTCCCCCTCTTCCTCCAGAACCGGCAGCCACTGGTAGGAAGCGGTGGGATTATGGCCCCGGGCCACAACCCGGCCCCGTCCCGTTTCCGGATCCAACAGCAGGTATCTGATTTCAGCAGCTCCGGCCGGCACTCCCCCGGGGAAAACCGTTTCCAACCGGGTGGTACCGGTAATCACCTGTCCCGGTTGCACCGAGGCTATTTCCAGGCTGTAGAAGGGAGTTAAGGCAGCCCCCTGGCTGGAGTCAACTACAACTGTCCGGCTGGCTTCCTCCCAATCCACCGCGACCCCCAGGGCATTGCTGACCAAACGGACCGGGACAAAGGTACGGCCGTCCAGGATCCGGGGAGCCACATCGCTCAAGCCGTAAACCCTTTCCCCTTCCCGGTTATACACCACCAGGCGGCTGTCGATGCGCAGCAGAACTCCCCGGCCGCCCTTAGTGATATGTACCGTCCTGCTTTCTTCATCCCAGTCGACCTGGGCCCCCAATTCCTCCATGACCAGGCGCACCGGAACCAGGGTCCTGCCCCCTTCCAGCAGGGGCCGCGGTTCGGCCTCGATTGAACGGCCGTCTATCACCAGCTTTAGTTCCCCTGCCCTTACTCCCCGGGGGAGAGAACACTGGAAAAGAAAGAAGACCAGCAGAAAGATAACCAAAGGCCTCCAACTGGTTTTTAACCTTAAGTGCATTCTCACTCCTCCTTTTTACCTTTATTAATTGCCGCTGGCTAGCATGGTAGACGAGGTTGATGACCGGAAATGCTTTCCAGATCGCCTGTCCCTTCCCCAGAGGTAAGAATTAAACCGCCCTTTACCAGTAAAGTGTTCAAGTTAACCACCCCTTCTAAATTTGACCACATCCCCGTCTCTAATACCAATTCCAACCACATGCCACTGCCCGTAAATAAGTAGGTTGGATTTTTCTTAAACTACTCGTATACCACTACCATCATACCATCCTTTAGTTCTCCTTACCAGCAGAAAAAGTCAGGCTAAAAACCACCACGGCAATCTTTTGCCTGCAAGTATTTGCAGTATCCTAACTTTTGCACTTTCCCCTGCCCTCCCTGACCCGGAACATGCCTGTTAATTGCGGCATTATTGGGAAATTTGTTTGGTATGAATCTTGCGAATATATATGGCAAAGGTAAAAGAAAAGAAAGGGGGATTCCGATGGAATTATTTCAGGATATGGTAAATCAGGAGCACGAACAGGTTGTGTTCTGTCACGACAAGGTATCGGGCCTCAAGACCATCATCGCCATCCACGACACGACCCTGGGCCCCGCCCTGGGCGGACTTCGCATCTGGCCCTATGCCTCAGAAGAAGAAGCCTTGTTCGATGTGTTACGGCTTTCCAGGGGGATGACTTACAAGAATGCCGCCATGGGTTTGAACCTGGGGGGCGGCAAGGCAGTGATTATCGCCGACCCCAAAAAAGATAAAACAGAAGAACTCTTCCGGGCCTTCGGTCAATTCGTCCACACCCTGGGAGGCCGGTACATTACCGCCGAAGACGTAGGCTCCAGCCTGGAAGATATGTCTATCATCAGAAGCGTTACCCCCTATGTGGGCGGCCTTCCCGAAACCAGTGGCGATCCCTCGATAAATACCGGCTATGGAGTCTTCCGGGGTATCCAGGCCGCTGCCATGCACAAGTTCGGCAGCAGCGATCTGGCCGGGAAAACAGTGGCCATCCAGGGGGCAGGCAAGGTAGGTACCTATCTCCTCTCCCACTTATTGGAAGCCGGGGCCAATGTCCTCATCACCGACATCTTCCCAGAGCGGGTAGAGGCGGCAGTGAAGATGGGGGCCAAGGCCGTAGAGCCGGGGGAAATCTTCAGGGTCGAGTGCGACATCTTTGCCCCCTGCGCCCTGGGTGGAATCCTCAATGACGAAAGTATTCCCCAGCTCAAGGCAAAGATTGTCGCCGGTTCCGCCAATAACCAGCTCCTGGAACCGCGCCACGGTAAAGCCCTGGCTGAGCGGGGTATCCTCTATGCCCCTGACTTTATCGTCAACGGCGGCGGTGTCATCAATGTGGCACAGGAATTCGAGCCGGGCGGCTACAGCCCGGAAAAAGCCAGGGCCAAGGCAGGAAAAATTTATGACATCCTCCTGCACATCTTCGCCCTGGCTGAAGAAAAGGGCATCGAACCCCACGAAGCGGCAGACCTGTATGCAGAGGAACGAATCAGGAAGGCGCTGGAACAAAAGCGGCTGTATCTTCCCTGTTAACACCACAGAGAGCCTCCCTGCAGCCTGGAGCCGGGGAGGCTCATACTTTTCCTTTAAACCTGGATGAGGGATAAGGACCGGCAGATAGTCCCCAACCCCTCTATCGATCTAATACCACTACCGCCGAAGCACCTGCCTGGGCAGGATAGGACATTAAGACTGCGCCGGATAGGACAATCTCAACCTCCTGGCCGACTTCCAGGTCGCCAATCGTGGCGCCGGCCCCATTTCCTTCGGCCCCGATGGTTATCCCGGTATCATCAGTAAGGGTGACCCAGGTCAGGCTCGGCTCTCCATTGGCCATTGGTTCCCCCTCTACCAGTATCTTCCCTTCCTCGACCTTGATCTCGGTAATGGTACCTGTCAGTTTATTCTCTTCTCCTGCTGCTTCTTCCGGCAGCTCCTCTTCCTCGGGTGCTGCCTGTAGAACCAAATTAACCAGGCCGCTCTCCCGGGTCTGAACCTTTAAGCCCAAGACACTCACCAGGGCATCCTCAGAAATCAGCGTCCGTCCCCCAATGATCACTGGTGCCCTGGACATTTCCACGGCAGCCTTACCTTCCTCCGGGGCTAGCTGTGCCACTTGGCTGCCGATTCCAAAGAGTGCCGTCCTGCCGGCCACCGTGGCAGAGACGGCCTGTGTGGCTTCATCCCATACCACGTTGCCGCCGGCGGCCTCAACTACAGCCCGCAAGGGAACCAGCAGGATTCCCTCTTCTGTGACAACCGGCCCTTGATCAGAGGTAATCTCCTCATTGTCGAAGGCAATGGTGACCCTTTCCGCCCATTTTACCTTGCCTTCAAGGACCGACTCCGGTAATATGCTTTCAGGCAGTGCCTCCACCGGAGCCCGGCCTTCCCCCGGTTTTGCCTCGCTGGGAATATGGGAAACCGGGGCATCGAGATCTGAAATTCCCACCTCCAAGGGGATTGGCTGCACCGGTTCCGCAGCTCCTGCCCCCACGGGAGTTGCTGTCGTTACCGCTGCTACTGTCAGGACAATACCCAGTGATTTCTTCCACTGCTTCATAAATAGCACCTCCAAGGTTTTCTTGTTTTCTTATGACGGGAGTATAACCATTTTTGTTCCCGCAAACCGGCAGGGCTCCCACCTTCTGCCAAAAGGAAAAGGACAAGGGAACCTTCCCTCGTCCTTCCTTTTCCCGGGTTATAGGCCGGCTGCTCATCTAATTCTATTATATGCTGCTTCTATTATCCCATGATCCGGTTCTTCCACCAATTCATTAATGCCCTCCCGCTCCATCAGGTTTTTCACCGCTTCACCCGGTGATAAACCGGCAAATAACACCTGGTAGGTCTGGGCGGTGATGGGCATTTCCACATCATACTTCTGGGACAACTGATACGCCGCTTTGGTAGTTCTGACCCCCTCCACCACCATCTGGACTGCCTGCAAAGCCTCCGGCAGGGACTTTCCCCGGCCAATTTCCAACCCTGCCCGCCGGTTACGGCTATGCTCACTGGTACAGGTGACGATTAAATCCCCAACCCCCGCCAGGCCGCCAAAGGTGAGGGGATTGGCCCCCATTTTCATTCCCAAACGAATAATCTCCGCCAAACCCCTGGTCATCAGGGCTGCCCTGGTGTTGTCGCCAAAGCCGTAGCCGGCGGCAATACCTGTACCCAGGGCAATAGTGTTTTTGAGAGCACCACCCAGTTCCACGCCAACGATATCCCGGTTTGTATAAACCCGGAAGGTGGTGGTTATGAATATCTCCTGCACATACTGGGCCGCCGGGAGATGGGGTGAAGCGGCAACCACGGTGGTGGGCAAATTGAGGCCAACCTCTTCGGCGTGACTGGGGCCGGACAGGGCGACATAACGCCGCAGGTTCCCCTCCCCGGTTTCCTGTAAAAAGACTTCCGACAGGCGGCAAAGGGTATCGACTTCAATCCCCTTGGCCGCATTTACCAGCAGCGCCCCTGGAGGAACCTGCCCCCAGGTGTCGGCCAATACACCGCGAAAAGCATGGGAAGGAACAGCATACACCACCAGTTCACAATCGGGCAAAACCGCCTCTGCCCTGGTGCCGACCTGCAACCCCGGGGGAAACAACACCCCGGGGAGATACTGCTTGTTTTCCCGCTCCCTTTCCATGGCCCGGGCCTGTTCCAGCCGCCGGGTCCAAAGGGCAACCTTATGTCCCTTTCGAGCCAATTGCACCGCCAGGGCCGTTCCCCAGCTGCCAGCCCCTAATACAACTATTCTTGCCATTACAGTCCTCCTTGTCTGATCCAATAGAAGCGACCACAGAAATAAAGAAACATATAGAAGAAAAGCGCCGTGCTTTAGGCATATAAGGGGGGTCCCTGGCCCCCTTCTACATATTCAGCAATTGATCTAATAGTACCGAATCGATATCCTCTTCGGAATAAACGGTGATCCCATTCTTTGCCAGCAGGGCGGTAGCCACTCCGGTCCCGGGACGAAGTCTCCCACTATGGCTGCCATCGTAGATTTCTTTGCTGCCGCAGGAGGGGCTGCGGGCCTTGAGGATGGCTGCCGGTGTTCTAAGTTTTTGGGCCAGGTATACCACTTCCTCTGCGCCCCTGAGAAATTGCTCAGTGAAATCGTCACCCTGCACCGATACCACTCTAGCCTTTCCTGCCAGCACATCACACCCTGTCCCACCCTTAATTTCTGCCGGCGGCCGGGGAGTGGGCAGGCCTCCCAGCTGCTCCGGACAAACAGGAATAGCCTTCCCCTGCTGAAATAGTTCCAGCAGGTCCCGGTGACAGCGGGTGCCCCCGTCATAACAGGTATGAAGACCGAGCAAGCAGGCGCTGACCAAAAGCACAGCACTCACCTCCAATTGAGGGCCAAAGGGAATTTTCCCTTTCCTATTCATATACTTTTTCCTTCCTGACCCTGTAGTCATACTGCCGGTAAACATCGGCAGCTTTGTCCTGGAGATAGAGAAAGTCAAAGGACCGGGGTGATTTCTGCATTTTGACGTAATGCTCCCTGGCCTCCTTCTGGCAGCGGGGGCAGGCCTGGATGGGAAGGCCGATGCAGTAGACCCGGTAATGCCCCCGGAAGCTTACCGCTTCGGAGGCGATGGTAAAGTAGCCGGGGCAGTCGCCGCAGGGGTACAGGGTTTCTTCCTGCTGTTCCCTGATCTGGTCGGTATCGTAATAAACGAGGCGGCTCCACTTCTGCCGGGAACCCTGGGTCTGCCGGGCCTTGGCCGCCAGTTCTAGGCGGTGGTGGAAAATATCCTTCAGCTCCCGGACTATTTCCTCGATTACCTTTAAACGCCGCGGCTCTTCGCGAAAGTAATCTTCCCGGTAAGCGGGTTCGTTCCAGTTTTAGGACAGAAAAAGAAGCCATTGCTGGCCTGATTGGGACAAGACCCTTTTTCCCCAATATTGACCGGCACCGCCGCCAAATTGGGGA
>DUVO01000275.1 GCA_012841005.1 Bacillota bacterium
ATATTAAGCGAACACACATTTGAACAGCATTAAAAGAGGCAATAGGAAACTAAACCCGAATACAGCTCTTTGAAACGGGTTAAGGGATAGTTGGAGTTTAAGTTACAATGTCATGGGTTTAGGCAGTTTGGTTTTTCCTTAAGGAGGTGCCAAATGATTTCGACCAATGATTTTCGAACTGGATTAACCATTGAATTGGAAGGAGAGGTATACACAGTAATTGACTTTCAACATGTAAAACCGGGTAAAGGGGCAGCCTTTGTCCGCAGTAAACTGAAAAATGTAAAAACCGGAGGGACAGTGGAGAAGACCTTCCGGGCCGGGGAAAAGGTAAACCGTGCCCATATCGACAAACGGGAAATGCAATACTTGTACAGGGCGGGAGAGCAATTTACCTTTATGGATACAGAAAACTATGAGCAGATCAGTTTTTCCGAGGAGCAGCTGGGTGAAGCCGTCAAGTTCCTAAAGGAAAATATGATGATCAGTGTTGTGTTACATAATGGGACTACCATTGGAATTGAACTCCCCAATTTTGTGGAGCTGACCGTTGTTAAAACCGATCCTGGAGTCAAGGGCGATACCGTTTCCGGGGCAACAAAAAGGGCTGTGTTGGAAACAGGGGCTGAAGTGCAGGTTCCCCTCTTTGTTGAGGAGGGCGATGTAATCAAGATCGATACCCGTTCCGGGGAATATATTGAACGGATTTAGTGTTATTTCTGCCTTTCTGTGATATACTATGACTAAGTTATTGGTAAAGCTAGGAAAGGAGGAGTGTCACATGCGGGAACTGAAGGAAAGGATTGCCTACCTCCAGGGACTGGCAGAAGGACTTGAGTTAAAGCAAGATACCGGAGAAGGAAGAATCCTGGGAGAGATCTTGGTAATCTTAAGTGAAATGGCTGATGAACTGGAACAGCTTTCTGAGGAACACAGGGAACTAGAGGAGTACTTGAGTGCTGTGGATGAAAGCCTGGGTGAACTGGAAGATGATTATTACAATGATGGGGAATATCTGGAGGACGAGGAGGAGTATATAGAAGTAGACTGCCCTGAATGCGGTGAGAAAGTATATTTTGAAGAAGACGCCCTCGATGAAGAGGGGACCACCGTTGAGATTACTTGTCCCAATTGTGGCACCATAGTGTTTAGTACTGAAGAAGATGATGATATAGATTTATATGAAGACATCGATGAAGAAGAGGATGAATGTATAGAGATTGAAGATGAGAAATGAGAAGATAAGTTCCCGCCCTGGGAACTGAAAATGAATACAATTTCTGGGACTGCTGCTTTAATTCTGCAGCAGTCTTTTTATTTTGTTTCATAATTTTGCCAGCAAGACAATATCTATAGAGAAGGAGGAGTGGTTAGAAATGGATCTACTGCAGCTGGTAGACCGGGAACATGTCCCGGTGCCCCCGGGGCCATGGCAACTACTTTGTTTTCTGGCCCTGCCGGTACGGGATATTTTGGCCAAGATAACCCCGGAAGCGTGGTCGCAGATTGAAGAAATCCGGTTAAGGCAAAACAGGCCGTTGATGTTAAGTTTATCCCGGGGAGACACCTTCATTGATCCAAGGGGTAGGTTAATCCCTGCGGCAGCGGGAGCTTATCTGGTTACAGCCGAGGACATGAAAAGGACTTTACAGTTAATGAGCAACTGTTCTCTGTATAGTTTGGAAGAGGAACTGCGACAGGGATTTATAACCCTACCGGGCGGCCACCGGGTGGGATTAACAGGTAAAGCCCTTCTGGAAGGCGGAAAGGTCCGCACCCTCAAGTATATAACCGGACTGAATCTGCGGATTGCCCGGGAATTGCCCGGCGTTGCCGATAAAGTGATGCCCTATGTTATTAACCAAAGGGAAAGGAACTTGTACCATACCCTGATTGTTTCCCCGCCTCAAGGGGGAAAGACAACCTTATTACGGGATATGATCCGCCAAATAAGCTGGGGAATCCCTTACCTGGGACTCCCCGGCAGAAGGGTAGGTTTGGTCGATGAACGTTCCGAGATTGGTGGTTCCTATGCCGGTGTACCCCAGAAGGATCTGGGGCCAAGGACTGATATTTTAGATGGTTGCCCCAAGGCAGAAGGTATGATGATGCTGATCAGAGCCATGTCCCCTCAGGTCATTGCTACCGATGAACTGGGCCGGGAAGAGGATGTGGTCGCCCTGGAAGAAGCCCTTCAGGCCGGGGTAAAACTGTTGACAACCGTCCATGGGCACAGTCTAGACAGTCTCAAGCAGCGGCCAATATTAGCCGGGATTTTGCGCAGACGGATTTTTGAACGGATAGTTTTTCTCGGTTTTTCCCTGGGAGTTGGTACCTTGGAGGGTGTTATCGATGGCAGGACATACTCTGCCCTTTTAGCAGAACCGATTCGCTGAGGTGGGAGGGAGATACAATTATGCTGAAGTTGGCCGGGGCAATTTTGCTAATCGTGGCCTGTGGGCTGCTGGGAAATGATGTTGCCAGGGGTTATGCTCAACGTCCCCGATTACTCCAATCTCTGCAGACGGCGCTGCAATTGTTAGAAACAGAGATTAACTACGGCGCAACTCCTCTGCCCGACGCCTTAAAAATGGTTGCCACCGCAGGTGACTCCCAAATTGCCCCTTTTTTTCTTACGGTACGAAAATTCCTCCTTGCGCCCGGGGGAAAGGGTCTGGGGGAAGCCTGGGAAAAGGGACTGAAAGAGCTTAAATACTATACCGTTCTCAATACCCGGGATTTGGAGCCCTTGGCTTTCCTGGGAGCAATTTTAGGCGGTTCAGACCGGGAAGATCAGGTGAAACATCTTCAGCTTACCCGGGAGCAGCTAAAACAGGCGGAAATAAGGGAAAGGGAGACCAGCAGCAAAAATGAGCGGATGTGGCGATACCTGGGATTCCTCTTTGGTGCAATGTTGGTATTAACCTTTTACTAATAT
>DUVO01000316.1 GCA_012841005.1 Bacillota bacterium
CACAAAGAGGGTGATGGTAACCAAACCCACCAGGGTCTGGAAGGGAGTCAGGGCCATGGTACTGAGGCCGGCGGCGCCAAAATCCCGCCGGATAACTCCCATGATAAAGACCGTGGCCGCTTCCCGGGGCAGGCCCAGCCAGCCCACGGTAACAGGTGTCACTGCATTCTGGATCAACTCCAGGGCACCGGTCAGCTGGAGGACATTGATGATCAGTGCTCCCAGGGCAAATAGGGGTGTTGCTTCCCGGATAAAGTGGTGTGATTTTGTAACCGTCTTTTTGAGGACATTCCCCAACCGCGGCCAGCGCAGTGCGGGCAGGTCAATGAGCAGGGCCGTAGATTTTCCCGGTATAAAGGTATTGAGCAGGGTCCCGGCCATAACCAGAACCGAGACAATTACCAGGATATAAACTGCTGCATAAACCGGCCCCACCGCAGCCAGGAGGGCCGCAATGACACCAAGCTGGGCAGAACAGGGAATGACCAAACCCAGGAGGAAAATGGCAATTCGCCTTTCCCGGTCGGAACCCAAAAGGCGGGTGGTTATCACAGCCATGGTCACACACCCGAAACCCAAAATCAGGGGTATTATCGCCCGGCCGTTGAGGCCGATACCCGTCAGCAACCGGTCTACCAGGGTGGCAACCCGGGGCAGGTACCCCGAATCTTCAAAAAGGGAGAGGAAAAAGTAGAAGGCCACCACCAGGGGCAGGAGCAGTCCGACAACGTAAGTTACTGTCATGGTCAAAAGGCCGAATTCCCCCGTCAGGATGATGCCCAAAACCGAATCCGGAGAGATGAAACGGCCCACCAGCTGCCTCACCGCCGGTTCGTAAATACCTCCCATAATGTCCCCTTCCAGGAACTCCACCACCGTCTGGGCGACAAAATAGCCAATCCCCCAGTACATGACAAGGAGGGCCAGGGCCAGGATGGGAATACCCGTCAGGGGGCGGATCATCCAGCGGCTCAGCCGGGTGGTAAAACTGGCCCCGGCCTCCACCTCAGAAACTACAGCCGCCAGGATCTGGTTAACCCTTTCCCGGCGCGCGGCATAGATACTCTCCTGTTCCCCACCGGGGAGCAGGCCGTGGCGCTGGGCGACGACCGGGTCCCCTTCCAGGATCAGCAGGGCCTCACCCCGGTTCCCCACCTTCTCCTCCAATTCCGCCAGGGCAGGGGGAAGACCTGGGGTCGGCCTGCCCCCGGTAGCCTTCTCCAGAGCAGCCTTGACCTCTGCCAGCCCGGTACCCTGGATCGCCACCGTCTCCACCACCGGGACACCCAAAAGGCGGGAAAGCTCCCCGACATCGACGGCAATACCCTCCCGGCGGGCTTCATCCACCATGTTCAAGGCGACCACCACCGGGATCCCCGTATCGATAACCTGCTGGGTCAGGAAAAGATCCCTCTCCAGGTGAACCGCATTGACCACATTGAGGACAACACCGGCATCGAGGATAATATCCCGGGCAATACGCTCCTCATCGGTAAAGGAGGAAATCCCATACACCCCCGGGGTGTCAATTATCACATCTTCCCCCACCTTGCCATGGGCAATCTCCAGGGTGGTCCCGGGGTAGTTGGACACATCGACATACATCCCGGTTAAATAGTTGAAGAAGACCGATTTACCCACATTGGGATTCCCCACCAGAACGACCTTGCGCCCCGGCGGAAAAACCAGATCCTCCTTTTGGCTACAGTGATTATGTGCCATTTACCTCCACTCCCTACCGAACTTTTACGGCAGCCGGTTCCACTTCCACTAACCTGGCCAGGCCCCGGCCCAGGGCAAGCTCCTGGCGGTTCCGCCTGACAATAACCGGGCCTGCCGGTAAAATCTCAACACACTGGATGGTACTGCCAACTGTCAACCCAAAGCGCAAGGCCTGTACCCTCATGTTTTTTTCCTTAATACTTCTGATCTGCAATACCTGACCGCGCCGGGCCTGATCCAGGGTCATCTCCTTCGCCTCCTATTCACTGAGAATGATTCTCATTATTTCGGCCAAAAATAAGTTCCCCATTGCTGAGAACCATTATCACTTATATTATACCTTTGAGCCATCCCCCGGTCAAGCTATTTTTGCCCGCAAAGTAATACCCCGCCGTCCGGCCCCTGTCCCCGGTTCGGCGGGTTTACCTCAAGGAACACTCACAATCTTGCCCACATGGAGAGAATCAAACCGGTCCCCCAGGGTCCGGGAAAACTCACTATAAGCCGCCAATCCGGTACAATGCCCTGGTATCACCCGCCCAATGTCCCTGTCAAGGGCAGCTGCTGTTTTCCCGATTCGTTCTTCCGAGGCCCCGATCAGGTGAAAACCGCCCATGACTACCGCCACCTTTTGGATACCGGTAATTTCCCGGGCATGATTGACGATATTGATAATACCGGCATGGCCGCAGCCCGACAGGATAACCAGCCCCCGTCCCGTCACATTTACCACCAGGGACATGTCATCCCTAAGCGGATCAGGGGTTATATGGCCGTCTTCCAGGTTATAGGTTCCAATGCCCTGGTCTTCAAAATCAATCCGGCGGGGAACTTCGCCGGTGGAAAAAACCCCTGGCATGATGGCAAAGGGTTCCCCCGTCAAAAACAGCTGCCCTCCCGCTGCCTTTACTGCTTCCTGACTGTTTTCCAGGGTGACGCCGATATTCCTGAGAAAGGGTTTAAAGGTGTAATTATCCCGGAAAACAGCAGGGTGGGCAATCACCGGAATCTCCCTGCCAATGGCCGAGAGCACCCCCACCAGCCCCCCTGTGTGATCATAATGACAGTGGGAGAGAAATACCGCATCAATGGAGCCCGGACCGATTCCCAGTATTTCCATATTATGTAGTATGGGGGCAGCATCCTGTCCGGCATCCAGCAGGATCCGCCTGCATTTTCCGCCTGAACATACCTCGAGCAAGAGGGCAAGTCCGTGTTGGGCATAAAATGAGGTCTCGAAGCCGGCATAATCGTCCAGCAGGGTAATTATCCGGACCGAATCAACTTCTCCTCCCTGCACCAGATACACCCCTTTCAATAAACAGTGGGAGAGAGAATCGCTCTCCCTCCCTAAATACTTCCTTACTTATCTTCTTTATCCTGCTCCAGGTCTGCCAATCTTGCCTTAATTTCCTTTAGCTCCTCTTCCAGGTATTGGGCCTGCTCCTTCAGGAAAGCTGCTTCCTCTGCAGCCGACGGTTCAGGAACAATGGCCGGATCGGGGTAATACCAAGCCGGGGCAGAGGCAAAACGCCGCAGCCGCCCCATCCTTCTGAACCACCGGTGCCGTCCCCGGCCAAAGGCATAGGGACCACCGGCATATCCAACACAGAATCCCAGCCCCCTCCCGGTGAGCGGACCACAGCCCCTGGGACCGGTTCCATCAAAGCCCGGCATTTTCTAAACCCCCTTTCCTCAGGAATTACGATATTATGGTCTTATGTTCATTTTCATTATAGCCGCTTTATGGTCATATGTCAATAACTTAATATCCTCTTCTTGCTTATAGTTATCGAGGAACCTGCCCGAGGAAGGAAATCAAGCCGCAGAACGAGAAATATTTTTTAATTGTTGTAAGGAGTTGATCAATTGTGACCATTGCTTGGGGTATAACAGGCTGCGGACATCTCCTGGTGGAAAACCTGGCCCTGATCAAGAAACTCCCCCGGGTAGATCTCTTTCTCTCGCGGGCAGCCGTGGAAGTGATGAAAATCTACAGGTATGACCCAAAACAACTCCAGGGTCCCGGGGTGCGTCTCTACTGGGAAGGTGCCTACAGCTCGCCCCTGATCGGCCGTTTTTACCACGGCTTCTACAGTGCCCTGGTCATCGCTCCGGCCACCTCCAACTCCGTCGCCAAATTTGTGGCCGGTATATCCGATACCCTCATTACCAACCTCTTCGCCCACGCCGGGAAATGCCGGGTGCCCATCATTGTCCTCCCCGGTGATCAGGAGGAAGAGGTGACCTCCCCCGGGCCAAAAGGACCGGTGCAGGTCTTTCCCCGGCCCATCGACCTGGAAAATACAACCCGGCTGAAAAGTTTTTCCGGAGTTACTGTGGTTTCCGGAATGGAGGAGCTGGAAAAATGTCTCAGCGCCTATTTGTAACAGGAGAGCTGGCTTCCCAGGCCCTCAAGGATACCCTGGCCCGCATGCCCGTCGGATTTGGCGGAACCGTGGTCACCCTCAACATCAGCGTGGCCGCCCTGATGAATACCGAGTTCCTGTGCCGCAACCTCCCCCCCTGCCAGGGATATTCTGAAGTGGTCCTCCCCGGCCTCTGCCGGGTGAATCTGGAGGAGATCTCCCGGCACCTGGGGGTTCCGGCAGTACAGGGACCCAGGGACCTCAAGGACCTGCCGGCCTTTTACGGGGAAAAGGTGGTGGATGATGGGGACGAAGAGCCGCAGGTGCCTAAAATCCTGGCCGAAATCGTCGATGCCCCCTATCTTACCACAGACCAGATCAGAGAGCGGGCCCGGTACTACTGGGGGGAAGGGGCCGATATCATCGACCTGGGCTCCTGTGTGGAAAGGGAATTCCCCCACCTGGAGGAGGTCATTGTCACCCTCAAGGAAGAGGGCTTCCGGGTGAGCCTGGATTCCTTCCGCGAGGAGGAAATCATAAGGGCCGGCAGGGCCGGTGTTGACATGATCCTCAGCCTCAACTCCAGCAACCTCCACCTGGCCCGGCACCTTTCCTGCCCCGCTGTGGTCATCCCCGACTTCGGCCAGGGGCTGGATTCCCTGGCCCAAAATGCCGCCGCCGCCGAGAAGGAGGGGGCGTCTATAATCCTGGACCCCATACTGGATCCCCTCAATTTTGGTTTTACCGCCTCCCTCCACCGCATTTTTGCTGCCCGCCGGCGGTACCCGGATAAGCCCTTCCTCATGGGCATCGGCAATGTGACGGAACTCACCGATGCCGACAGCACGGGGATCAATGCCCTTCTCATGGGGGTGGCGGTGGAACTGGGCATCGACTATGTCCTGACCACCGAGGCCTCCCCCCGGACCAGGGGTGCTGTCCGGGAAGCGGCCCTGGCCCGCCGCCTCATCCACAGGGCAAAAAGAAGGGGTTCCCCCCCCAAGAACCTCTCCGACGACCTGATCACCTGCAAGGACAGGCGGCTGGAAACCTACAGCCCCGCGGAGCTAAAGGTCATGCAGCAGCTGGTGACGGACCGGAACTTCCGCATTTTCACCGCGGAAGGGAAGATCCACATCTTTAACAGGGATATTTATCTTACCGGAACCAGGGCCGATGACCTCTTTTCCCAGCTGGAAATAACCGACCCGGGCCACGCCTACTACCTGGGCCGGGAGCTCTACAAGGCCCAACTGGCCCTGCAGTTGGGGAAGAAGTATCAGCAGGAGCAGGAGCTGGTGTGGGGTTATTTATCAATTGACAGTTGACAGTGGGCAATTGAAAATTATTTTTTTAAGTGTTAGGTCAGGACATGGGTAACATATATGGTCAAGAAATCCTTTAATGAGTAGGAGGGTCTTTGACCGCTTTGGACGACACAAAAGAACCGTCCCCTTGTGTCCAGGCGGTTATTTCATTGAAAGGAGGTGCTTTAGATTATGAATACTGAGCGTACCAAGATTTACTTGGCACGCGCATTATTGCTAAAAAGTCACGGTTTTCCTCAGCGCAGTCGGGTTGCGCCCAACCGTTACAGGGGGACAGTCCCCCCAGGATAAAATATGTAGGGGCGCCCCTACATTTTGCTCATGCACAAGAAATGCTATCTTGGGCAGGGCTGGACACTTTGCAAAGCCGGCGACTGAGCACGGCCGCCCGAC
>DUVO01000293.1 GCA_012841005.1 Bacillota bacterium
AGGTGCAAAGTTACGGCTGGGGATGCTCCTAAACCTACTCAACCGTCACAACTTTCCGAGAACCTACTGCTTTCCTTTTCCAGTATACACACAAAGGAGGAGTTTTATACCTGAGAACCGACTTCATCCGCAAAAAAGATCAGCAGTATTTTCCTCATTTCGTCCTTATCCTTCGCCCTGGTTACCCTGTCCCTGGCCGCAGCAGAATGGGGCAATCCCTTCAGGTACCAGGCCGCAAATTTCCGCATTTCCCTTACCCCCCGGGCTTCTCCCTTGTGAGTAATGAGGAGGTCCAGGTGGCGCAGGGCCATGGTAAGCCTTTCTGCAGCCGAGGGGGGCGGGGGAAGCCGCCCGCTGGAGAGGTAAGTCACCGTCCGGGAGATTAACCAGGGATTCCCCAAAGTTCCCCGGGCCAACATCACCGCATCACACCCCGTTTCGACAAGCATGCGGGTTGCATCAGTTGGTTCCCATAGATCCCCGTTCCCAATAACCGGTATGGAAACCGACTCTTTCACCTCCCGGATCACCTGCCAATCGGCCCTGCCCCCATACATCTGGCTGCGGGTACGGCCGTGGACAGCAATCGCCCTGGCACCGGCTGCTTCCATCTGTCGGGCAAAGGCAACGGCATTGCCGGTCTGGTTATCCCAGCCCTTCCGTATTTTTACCGTCACCGGTAAGGATACGGCCCCGGCTACGGCCGCCACTATTCTGGCTGCCCGTTCCGGATCCTGCATAAGGGCCGCACCCTCGCCATTTTTCACCACCTTCGCTACAGGGCAACCCATATTGATGTCGATGATGTCGACGGGAAAGGCAGCAACTATTTTGGCTGCCTCGGCCATAACTTCGGGTTCGGAACCGAAGAGCTGGACCGCCAGGGGGCGAGCCTCCCCTGCCGCCGGCAGCATCTCCCTGGTATTTTTATTATTATACAGCAATCCCCTGGCACTGATCATTTCCGTGTATACCAGGGCACATCCCTGTTCCCTGGCCAAAATTCGGTAAGAAAGATCGGTAATCCCGGCCATTGGCGCCAATATTACCTGATTCGCCAGGGCTACACTGCCAATACGCACAGGCATCCTCCCCTTGCTGCCAGTAGAATAATTTAAATAGGGCCCCTCCCTTAGTATATCTAGGAAGGGGCCCAAAAACTACCCGCGGCAGTTGCGAAGATAGATCAAACGCAACCCCTCTAAGGTCAATTCATGGTTGACAATATCAATGGTCTCGCTCTCTGGTGCAATGAGGTCGGCCAGTCCCCCTGTTGCCACCACTTTCTGCACACCAGGCAATTCATATTTCATCCGCCGGACTATGGCATCAACCTGCCCGGCAAAGCCAAAAATTATTCCTGCCTGCATGCTTGCCACTGTATTTCTGCCAATCACATAAGGGGGTTTTACCAGTTCAATCCGGGGTAGCTTGGCCGCCCGCTGAAAGAGGGCCTCGGTAGCCGTGTCAATACCCGGCGCAATAGCTCCACCCAGATATTCCCCCTCGGCTGAAATGGCACAGAAGGTCGTGGCGGTGCCAAAATCCACCACAATCACCGGCCCGCCATACAGGCTATAGGCGGCCACGGCATTGGCGATCCGGTCGGCTCCCACCTCCCGTGGGTTCTCATATTTAATGGGCATTCCCGTCTTAACCCCCGGCCCGAGAATTAAGGGTTCCCGCTTGAAGTACTTCTGGGCAAATTTCTCCAGGGCTAACAGCAGGGGAGGAACGACAGAAGATATAACGACTGCCTGTACCTGGTGGGGATCAATACCCGCCGCCGCCAGCAGGTTTAAAAATATCACCCCATATTCATCTTCCGTTTTCCCCGGGTCGGTGGCAATCCGCCATCTGACCACGAGCTTATCGCCCTGGAAAATCCCGGCCACCATATGGGTATTTCCTACATCCAAAGTGAGGAGCACCGACTCTACCTCCATCTTCTTTAAGCTTTAACACCCTATAACCAGGCAGCCATCCGCAAGCAGCAGGGGAACTAACGCCTGGTATAATAGCCCTTAAGGCTGCGGGTGACCAACGCCACCAAAACTACTGCCACCACAATTTCCGGCAGCCCGTGAGTGACCGCCACCCCAAGGGCCGCTTCCAGGGGCAAATAACCCCGGAGCACTGCCAATCCCAGTACCCCGCCGGTATTGGTCAGGGTTCCTGCTACAGCGGCTGCGGAGCTGCTCCTGGTAGTTTTATATACATAATGGGATAATATACCCACCAGGACCCGCGGCAAAATGGCTATCACAGGGTCCAAAAGAAAAGGCACCGCCGCCGTAGAAAAGCTGTAGAATCCAAAGATGAATCCTACCATCCCACCTACCAGGGGTCCCTCGAGAACACCAGCTATAATTACCGGCACATGCATAATTGTCGCCCGACCGGCTGCCGTCGGTACCGGAATAAGGCCCAATCCGCTAATCCCTAAAACTATTGTCAGCGCAGCCAGTAAACCGGCCACCACCAATTGACGGGTCTTTAACATCCTGTCACCTCCGTTCCAGTTCCCGGAAAGGATACCGGACATTGGTACACTGGTTTCGTCCCCATACGTCTCGACTAACGCATACTTCATCGGTCCGGTGCCGTCGCCATGCTACCGGCCTCCTGTACTTTTATTATATTGATGTATAGGGCATAAAACAATAAAAATCCTCTGCTTTCATTTCAAAACTAACCGCCATTTTTTCAGACGGGGGACCCGTAGGTCGCCTCTACGGTTTCTTTGTTGTCAGTGGTCGGCAGTCGGTTTTCAGCAGCCTGGTGTCCGCCATCTACGTGACGCCATAATTGTCAATTATCCATTGTCAATTGTCCATTGGCAACTGCTTCCCTCAGGCTGACATCGCCGGCCAAGACCCGGCGCACCTGGCCTCCGCCAACCTGTACCAGCAGGGCGCCAAATTCGTCCACATCCACCGCCAGGCCGCTAAAGGTCTCCCGGGGGCCAATCACCTGCACTTCTTTGCCCAGAACAAAGGCCAGCTCCTTCCACCGGCGGCGCAGGGGAGGAAAGCCGTCCTGTAAAAATACTTTATACCAGGACTCGATCTGGAGCAGAATTTTTTGCAAAAGGGCCGCCCGGGAAAGGGCGCGGCCTGCCTCGGCCTGCAGGGAAGTTGCCCCCTCCTGCAGGGAAGGGGGGAAGTCCTCCAGGGAAGTATTCACATTTACTCCGATCCCCATGATTACAAAGTTAACCCGGTCCAGCTCGGCGCTCAATTCGGTCAGGATACCGGCCACCTTCCGGCCTCGAATATAAATATCGTTGGGCCATTTGATGCCCGCCTCCAAACCCAATTCTTTCCGCAGGGTCTCTGCCACCGCCACGGCGGCCAGGAAGGTCAATTGGGGCGCCTGGGCCGGCTGCAGGGGCGGCCGCAGGATAAGGGAAAATAAGAGGCCCTGCCCCCGGGGGGAGTACCAGGAACGCCCCCGGCGTCCCCTGCCCTCCCCCTGTTCCTCGGCAATCACCAGGGTCCCCTCTTCTACCCCCTGCCGGGCCAGCTCCTTGGCCAGCTCATTGGTAGAAGCCAGGGTGTCTTTATAATAAATGTTGCGGCCCAACCATTGGGTCTCCAGACCCCAGCTGATCTCAGCCGGAAGGAGTAGGTCCGGGATCCCTTCCAGGCGGTAGCCCCGCCGGGCCCGGGAGATAATGTTGTAACCTTCCTCCCGCAGGGACTGGACAGCCTTCCAGACTGCCGTCCTGGAAACACCCAGGAGCCGGCTTAATTCCTCACCGGAAAGAAACTTACCCCCGGCCCGGCGCAGGGCCAGCAGGGTCCTCTCCTTTACCCCGTCCACGATCATTCCACCTTAACCCCAAGGACATTTTTCATTTGGGTCAGGGCAAAACGGTGGGCCTCCTCATCAAAGGAGGCAACCCCTGCTTCCAGCACCGTAACCCTGTAATTGCGCATCCGGGCATCACAGGCGGTATAAAGGACACAGATGTTGGTACAGACCCCTACCAGGACAAGCTCCTCCACCCCCAGTTCCCGGAGGCAAAGATCCAGATCGGTCCCAAAAAATGCACTGTACCGCCGTTTTGGAATAACCAGATCCTCCTCCCCGGGTTTCAGTGCATCGATCACCTCGGCCCCGCGGGTTCCCTTTACACAGTGGACTGGAAACATGGAAAATTCGGGATCGGCAGCCAGATGGTGGTCACAAATAAAAATCACCGGCTCCCCAGCCCCCCGAAAACGCCGGATTTCCCGGGCTATTGGCCCGATAATTTCCTCCCCTGCCCTGCCTACAGAAAGGCTGCCCTCAGGCTCAATAAAATCATTGAGCATGTCAATTACCAGCAGAGCCCTCTTGGTCATTGGCTTTATCCTCCTTTCCCCTCTCCTTTCCCCACCTTCTGTTTTTGCGCCTTCTGGTTAAACTTTTCCATATTAACTATATACCGCTGGTGAAGACCTACTGCAATCTGCTCCTTTTCATCATAGGCTTCGAAGGAATAAACTAACCTGCGCCCGTCAATTTCTTGCAGCACAGCCCTGGCCACAACTTCCATCCCCACAGGAGTTGGCGCCAGGTGTTTGAGCCTGACCTCCATTCCCACCGTACTCCAACCTTCGGCCAAGTGACCCTTAACTGCATTCAGGGCGGCGGATTCCACCAGTCCGACCAGGGCCGGTGTTGCATAGACATTAATTCCCCCGACACCGTAGGCAGCAGCTGTGTCGGCTTCCCTTACTGTAGTTCGTGCCTCTCCACACATACCGGCCTTGAGACTGGTTTGCGGTATCGGCTGCATTTTCTCACCCTCCAGTATGATTAGTGACCTTGCCTTTTCCGATACTGTAAAATACCTTTCCCACGTAATATTCGCCCAGTCTCCGGCAGAATCCTCCTATACCCCCTCTCCCGGCAAAACAAAGGGCCAACCCGGTAATCAGGTTAGCCCTTTTCCAACAAATTGCTTCCGGCAATAGAGTCAAGCTTAACTCAATCCTTCCTGGGGTTTACGGAAGAGGGGCCGGTTTTCCCTGCGCGGCCGGTAAGGGGGGACTTTTCCCTCGGTGACAATTTCACTGTCTTCCCTTGCCCCTTCCAGCTCGGGTTCTGCGGCAGCGGCTTCCCCGCCCGATAACAGCCGTTCCAGTTCTTCTGCTTCCAGTGTTTCCCGCTCCAGAAGGGTTTGGGCCAGGAGATCGAGTTTATCCCTGTTTTCCTTGAGGAGCCGGGTCGCCTTATCATAGGACTCATCGATAAAATGGCGCACTTCCCGGTCAATGGCCGACGCCACTTCTTCGCTATAGTTCCGATCCCGGGCTATA
>DUVO01000158.1 GCA_012841005.1 Bacillota bacterium
GAGGTTATGGAGTGGTCGGGGTGCCGGCTGGTAGAGGTGGGGGCAACAAACAGGACTCGCCTGGAAGACTACCGGCGGGCCGCAGGGCCGGATACGGCTCTGCTCCTCAAGGTGCATACCAGCAATTACCGGATTTTGGGCTTTACCGCCGAGGTGGGGGGTACGGAGCTGGTTAAGTTGGGACAGGACCTGGGTCTGCCCGTCATGGAGGACCTGGGCAGCGGTGTTCTCCTGGACCTTCGTCCCTACGGACTTCCCGGAGAACCCACCGTCCAGGAGAGTGTGGCGGCGGGGATAGACGTGGTTACCTTCAGTGGCGACAAACTCCTGGGGGGTCCCCAGGCCGGCATCATTGTGGGGAAAAACCGCTACCTGGAGGCCATGAAGAAGAATCCCCTGACCAGGGCCCTGCGGATCGACAAGCTTACCCTGGGGGCCCTGGAGGCCACCTTGCGCCTTTACCTCAATCCCGGGGAGGTGCTTGACCGGCTGCCGGTCCTGCGGATGCTGTCCCTCCCTCTGGATGTTCTGGCGGGACGGGCCCGGGCCCTGGCCGCTCAGGTCGAGGCTGTTGTGGGGCCTCTCCTCAGGGTGGCGGTGGCCCAGGACCAATCGGAAGTGGGCGGGGGGGCAATGCCCCTGTCCCAGCTGCCCACCTGGGTTGTCACCTTGGAATCATCTTCCCTCTCGGCCGCCGCCCTGGCAGCCCGGCTGCGCCAGGGGGAACCGCCGGTTCTGGCCCGGATTGCCGCAGAACGGGTCCTTCTGGATGTCCGGACCCTGCAGGAGGGGGAGGAAAAGGAGATCTGCACCGCCCTGGCGAAGATCTGTAACTCGATAGCCAGCAGTAAATAGGTGGGCAGTATCATGTGGGGTTGGGACAGCATTTCGCTCCCTTCCCCTCCCGGGGTCTACAAAAGTTGGAAGGCGACGGGGACTGATGCTCCCTTTTATTGAGAAGTCAGATGAGAGTTGGAAAACTTCCTGGACTGTCTGCCCATAATTGGCGGCTTTCGCCGCTGCCTCCGGGGCGGGCGTCCGGCGGGGTTGTCCCAATAAAGTGAAGGGAAGAATAAGGGTGAGATTTTGGGGTTACCTGCTGGTGGGTTGTATACTCGGTATCTGCGCCAACTTTATCCAGGGGCGAATTCTCTA
The DNA here is from genome assembly GCA_012841005.1 of Bacillota bacterium. Lineage (GTDB taxonomy): Bacteria > Bacillota > DTU030 > DTU030 > DTU030 > DTU030. The sequence continues at coordinate 1,156 of DUVO01000158.1, forward strand.
TTTCTTTCCCGGCCTTTCGGTATGGGTTGGGGGGCCGGTCCTTTTTTTCCTTACCTATGGAGCAGGTTATTTACTTCTCTACCTCTTTGTCCACGACTTCTGGTGGACACATTTCCGCCACTTTTGGCGGGACAGCCTTTTGTTCGCCTTGCTGGGCCTGGTGGCCGCAGGGGCTATGGAACTGAGCAGGCGTTATATTGGAGAGCCGGTGGGGCTGGCCATCCCCGCCGCCCTAAGCTATCTTCTCTTTTTGTACCTTACCCAGGCTGAGCTTCGCCGGTGAGCCATTATTCCGGAAGTGAAGGGGGGAAACTTTTGAAACATGTTATTATTGGTACCGCAGGGCACGTAGACCACGGGAAAACCGCTCTGATCAAGGCCCTGACCGGCCGGGATACCGACCGCCTGCGGGAAGAAAAGGAACGGGGTATCTCTATTGAGCTGGGTTTTGCCCCCTTTGACCTTCCCGGGGGAAGGCGGGCCGGGGTTGTGGATGTACCGGGCCATGAGCGTTTCATTCACCACATGCTGGCCGGAGTGGGGGGAATGGATCTGGTCCTCTTTGTCGTAGCCGCCGACGAGGGGGTAATGCCCCAGACCCGGGAACACCTGGATATCCTCAACCTGCTGGGGGTTAAGAAGGGGATCGTGGTCCTGACCAAGAAGGACCTGGTCGAGGAGGAATGGTTGGAACTGGTAACAGAAGAGGTCCGGGAAACCCTGAGAGGCACCTTTTTGGCCGAGGCTCCCCTCTTTGCCGTTTCCTCAGTTACGGGAGACGGAATTCCTCAACTCCTGGCCGCCATAGACGCCCTGACCCAGGAGGTGGAAGAGAGGAATACCCGGATGAGCTTTCTCCTCCCCATTGACCGGGTCTTTACCATCACCGGCTTTGGGATCGTTGTTACCGGGACCCTGGTGGCGGGGACCATCCGGCTGGGGGATAAGGGTGAAATATTACCGGGAGATAAAGAAGGGCGGGTGCGGCAGCTCCACGTCCACGGTACCCCCGTGCAGGAAGCCTATGCCGGCCAGCGGGTGGCCGTGAACCTGACGGGTATTGACCTGGAGGATGTCGCCCGGGGGAATGTACTGGCCGCCCCGGGGAGCCTGAGGGCCACCACCATGGTTGACTGCCGCCTTTACCTCTTGCCTTCCGCTCCCCGGCCTTTATCCCATCGGACCCGGGTCCGGTTCCATGCCGGGACGGCGGAGGTGATGGGGCGGGCCTATCTCCTCGATCAAGAGGAACTGGAGCCGGGGGATACGGGCCTGGTCCAGTTCCGGCTAGAAACTCCGGTGGCCGTGCGCCGGAGTGACCGGTATGTGATCCGGTTCTATTCCCCTATGGTTACCATCGGCGGGGGAGAGGTGCTGGAAAGCCATCCCCCCCGGCGGCGCCGCTTCCAGCAGGCGGTTATCAGGGAGCTGGAGCTCAAGGAAAAGGGAGATCCCCTCCAACTGGTGGAGCAGGGACTGCGGGAGGCGGGGGAAAGGGGGATTGACCTTGCGGACCTGACAACAATACTTGGCCTTTCCCCGGGGGAAATGGAGAAACTCCTTGCCCGCCTGGAGGAGGAGGGGAAACTGGTGGTCCTGACCCTTGACCAGCCCCATTATTTTCACCGGGACGTCCTGGCCACCTTGCGGGAAAGGGCCAGAGATTGCCTCCAGGATTTTCACCGCCAGTATCCCCTGCGGTGGGGGATGCCCAAGGAAGAGCTGCGGACCCGCCATTTTTCGGCCTTGCCTTCCCGCCTCTTCCAGGGATTCCTCCTGACCCTGGCCGGGGAAGGGGTGCTGGAACTGGAGCGGGAGAAGGTGAAGCTGGCCTCCCACCGGGTTTCCCTTACCCCCCGACAGGAGGCCCTGCAAAAAGAGCTGGAGAACATCTATCTGTCTCAACCCTTTTCTCCACCCCCACCGGCCGAGGCCATTGCCCGGCTGGGTACCGGGGAGGCGGGAGAGGTGTACTTAGCCTTGGTGGAGGAGGGGACTTTGGTGCGCCTTTCCGATGATCTTGCTTTTCACCGCCGGGCGGTGGAAGAGGCCAGGGAAAAAATTTTGGCCCAGATCAGGGCGGAGGGGAGTATAACTGTCAGCCAGCTGCGGGATCTCCTCCAGACCAGCCGCCGCTATGCCCTGCCCCTTCTGGAGTATTTCGACGCCCAGCGGCTGACCAGAAGGGTGGGGGATAAGCGGGTCTTAGCGAAAAAACAATCGTAGAAGGGGAAAGGATTACAGCCTGCCCGATGTGACCGACATATCAAATGGAGATTGGGCAAATAATAGTTGCAGGGCTGCTGGGAGGGCAGGAAAAATTAAATTATAATAGAGGGCGAACGGTTCCTTTGTGCCAAAAGGAGTGCACAAAGGAACCGTTCTTAGTATTTTTTAAAGCTGGCAAAATTTGAGGAGGTGGCTCCTGCGCCCCAGGTGGAGGATTTAAAGAAAGCAAAAATTGCCCTGGTTACCGATGGTGGACTGGTGCCCGAAGGCAATCCGGATAAACTGGAATGGATGGCGGCTACCAAATATGTAACCATTGATGTTTCCCGGCGTGACAGTTTGCCGGGCGGCGAGTTTTATGCCAACCATACCGGTTATGACACAACCGAGGTCAACGAGAATCCCTTGCGCCTTGTACCCCTGGATGCACTGCGGGAGCTGGAAAAACAGGGAATAATTAAGGAGCTTAACCCCACGGTGTATTCTACCACAGGAGTAATTACGACGGTGGAATACTCGCAAAGGATCGGGAAGGGAATTGCCGAGCGCTTAAAACAGGATGGAGTCGCTGCGGTGATTCTGACCTCTACCTGAGGGACCAGTACTCGTTGCGGTGCAACGATCGCCAAGGAAATTGAACGGGCCGGGATTCCTACCGCCCAGATCACCA
>DUVO01000105.1 GCA_012841005.1 Bacillota bacterium
AGTGGCCACAGCCGCAGGCCGGATCAAGAAAGGTAACCCTTTCGGGGCCCATTTCCTTTAGGAGGGGAACAAGGGTATGCTGGAGGATAAAATCTACTACTTCCTGGGGGCTATAATAGGCCCCCAGGCGCTGGCGGCGCTGCGGTTGCTGCAGGCAGGCATAAAGGGCGATTATATCTTCCACAGCCATGCCGCCCAGAAAAGGCTCGCCAAGTACACCCTTGACCCTGGCGCCTTCCCTGGCCCAAAGCCCCGCCCATTCTTCCCAGAGGAAGGCCAGATCTTCTTCGGCCAGAAAGGGATACATTACCGTCAGGCCATCCCCGGCAAAGCCGGCGCCCCCCGGACAATAGCCCTTATCCCTCCAGGCCCGGGAAAGGAGCCACCCGGTGAGCAGTGTCTCCACCTGCGGCTGGGGCAAAGCGCACTCCAGTGTTTCCCGGCACTGCTGGAGTCTTTTCCGTAAAGCCTGTCCCGGTGTGGCCACAGGTATCCCTCCCTGGTTGCAGGATATTATTTCTAATATTTGCCCCCCGGGGCCAAAACCCTGCCTGCGTGGCCAACTAAGAACCCGCTTTAACCGATGATTGCAGATTGGATCTAAAGAAACTTGACATATACCGGTCATTCTAATATAAAATGAAAGTGACCAGAGGGAAGCTATTGAGGAGGGAATTCCGATGCTGCCTGATACCTGCAGGTCATATAAAAGGGACGCGCCCAGGCTGACCCTCCTTTACCAACACACCTGTCCCTACCCCCTGGGGCCACGACAGCACTCTGGATCGCATCCGGACACTACCAATGCGAGAAAGGAGTGGACCCGGTGGTCCCTTTGACATTGGCCGTAATAACCGACGGCAACAGTACCCCCGCCTGGGATAAGTTGCGGGGGATAGTCGAAAAGCTCCTTCCTGTTCCCACAGGAGATAAGGGCCTGACAGAGCTGCAAAATCTTCCCCCGGACCTTATCCTCCTGCCTGCCTGGCTTCCCCACCGGCGCCGGCTGAGTATGAAAATTCTCCTCTGGGGAAAGGCCCCCCTGGTGTGGCTGGTGAAAGATTTCCAGGAAGGACAAGAAGAAACAATAGCAGCAGCCCTGGAACTGGGTATCGCCGGTATCATTGCCACTACAGACAGTATACAAAGAATCCGCTGGGTGCTGGAAACAGCCCACCGAACCTTCAATAAAGAACAAGGCCTCCGGAAGGAGATCAAGGAAGTAAGGGAAGCCCTGGAAACGAGGAAACTGGTTGACCGGGCCAAAGCAGCCCTGGTAGAAACCTGGGGCATCACCGAAGGGGAAGCCTACCGCCGCATGCAGCAGCAGGCCATGAATTCCCGCCGCACCCTGCGGGCTGTGGCCGAATCTATTCTCGAGGCCAGCGGCCTGATTGTTTAGCAGTGTTTCCTGGGCTGTGAGCATTGACAGCAAACCTTTGATCCTTTATACTAAAATAGTATTATTTGACACAAAGGCGTGTCGAATTTGAGGCAAAGGCGCCTCCCCGGTAGGGGAGGTGTCTCTTTTTTCGTACCGGGGAAAAACAAATCCTACCTGGCGGGCCGGCCAGTTAGACCCGAGCATAATTAAAGAAGGGAGCGAAGCAAAGGGTGAAAATAACGAGGGAAATGATTCTACAGCAGGTCAAAGAAAACCAGGTTCGCTTTATTATGTTGGAGTTCACCGATGTCCAGGGAATTACCAAAAATGTCGCCATTCCCATTGATCAGCTGGAAACAGCCCTGGACGGCAAGATTATGTTTGACGGTTCCTCCATCGAGGGGTTCACCCGCATCCAGGAATCGGACATGTCACTGCGCCCCGATTTTGATACCTTTACCATCTTGCCCTGGACTATAGCCAACGGCGGGACCTCCGCCCGGATCATCTGTGATGTCTACACTTATGACGGCAAACCCTTCGCCGGCTGCCCCCGGGGCATCTTAAAAAAGGCCATCGCTGAAGCTGCAGCCCGGGGTTATTCAATGTATGCCGGCCCGGAGCCAGAGTTCTTCCTCTTTCGCCGGGATGCCCAGGGCAACCCTACCACCATCACCAGTGACCGGGCTGGTTACTTTGACCTGGCCCCCATCGACATCGGCGAAGATGCCCGGCGGGACATGGTTTTGGCCCTGCAAAAAATGGGATTTGAGGTTGAGGCCGCCCATCATGAGGTAGCCCCGGGGCAACACGAAATTGACTTCCGGTATGCCGATGCCCTCCGCACTGCCGATAATGTCGTTACTTTTCGCTTTGTGGTCAAAACAATAGCCGCCCAGCATAATCTCCACGCCACTTTTATGCCCAAACCCATTTATGGCGTCTGCGGCTCCGGCATGCACATAAACCTCTCCCTCTTCCGCAATGGTGCCAATGTTTTCTATGACCCCGAGGCCAAGTACAGGTTGAGCGATACTGCCCTGTACTTTATCGGGGGACTGATGAAACACGCCCGGGCTTATGCGGCCATTACCAATCCCCTGATAAACTCCTATAAACGCCTGGTGCCCGGTTACGAAGCCCCCGTTTACATCGCCTGGTCCGAAAGAAACCGCAGCCCCCTGATCCGGGTTCCCTCGGTCCGGGGCGACGGGACCCGGATCGAGCTCAGGAACCCTGACCCCGCCTGTAACCCATATCTTGCCCTGGCCGTCATCCTCAAGGCGGGGCTCGACGGAATCGACAACAAGATCCTTCCCCCTGACCCTGTTTCGGAAAACATCTATATTATGAGCGAATCGGAACGGGAATTCTACAATATCCCCAGCCTTCCGGGAAGCCTGGCCGAAGCCCTGGCCGAGCTGGAAAAGGATCCGGTTATCCGCGATGCCCTCGGTACCCACATTTACGAATACTTCATCCGGGCCAAGAGAGCCGAATGGGATAGCTACCGGACTGCTGTCCATGACTGGGAACTGGAACAGTACCTGTCTATCTTCTAGAAGCTGGAAGTTGTAGATTGGAAGTTTGAAGCTAAATCGAGTAGGTAGAAGTCGGGAATAACTTCCCGAC
>DUVO01000114.1 GCA_012841005.1 Bacillota bacterium
ATGTTCCAGTTTGAAAACTTCCGAGTAAGGAAACTTGTCGCCATCAATGCACTGAATTTTTACATAACCCTATGCATGGCATTCCTGGCTCACATATCCATGAAGCCAGAAACAAATGCCATGAAGGTTTCTATTATACAACAGGCGAACCCGATAAAAGAAAAGGTTCATTTCTGCTATTACCGACTGGCGAAAGGTATCTCAGGCATACTCATCCATGCAAAAGCAGGCGTCAGGCTCTGGTTCAGGACAAGACGTCCCGCATACCGTCAACTTTGCTTTAAGCTGGCCGTCTGAATGGATAAAAAACATTCTTCTTAAAAAGTCCGGTTTCGGCGGGGCTTATTAAAGTACGCACAATTGTAAGAGTATCAACGTTTATTGCTCGAATAATGATCGAATTGGTACTTCGAACAGATCTTATTCATTTTTTAGTTACAGTTTGCGGAAACTCAAGCTGGAAAGGGATCCGGCCCGAATTCTTGCCAGTTTGCGGGAGAGCAGTTAGAATAAAAGGGATAAGCACCGGGGAGATGGTGGTTACTATGGAAGACCAGTATAAAACTGTAGCCCGGGAAATGACAACCAAATGTAAGATCCAGCGTTCCCTTTTTATTGCCCATGTAAGGGAAACACCCACCGAAAAAGAAGCCAGGGCCTTTATCGCCCGGACCAGCAGTGAACACAAACAGGCTACCCACAACTGTTGGGCCTACCGGATCGGGGTAGGTAAAGATGAAGTTTCCTACTTTGATGACAACGGTGAACCAAGGGGCACAGCCGGAAAACCCATCTATGGGGCCATCCTCAGCCGGGGCATTACCAATGTCGCCGTCGTTGTAACCCGGTATTTCGGGGGTAAAAAACTGGGGGTGCGGGGCTTGATTGAGGCCTATGCCGGCGCCGCCGGGGATGCCATCGACCATGCCGGGATCATTACCAAAAGGTTGAGGACAACCTTCTCCTTTACCTGCACCTACGCCCAGCTGGACCAGGTACACCACCTCCTGAACCAGCTGGAGGGTGAAATCCTGGAAAGCAGCTACTCTGACAGTGTGAAATTGACCATTGCCGTCCCCCGCTCCCAGGCACCTCAACTGCAAAAATCCCTGGCAGACCTGGCAAGGTAACAAAAAAGACTCCCTTACGGGAGCAGCTGGAGGACCTCGGCCGTACCACCTAAGGCATCCAGGTAAAGAAGCCGGTTCCGCAAGGGTTCTCCCTGAACCAGGAGAATTTTAATGGTCTCCTGGACCTGCCAGGAGGCCACCATGGCAGGAGTGGCAGCAGGATTACCCAACTGTACCTCCACACCCCGGTCACGGCCTTCCCGGCCTCCAGGGTACAAGAGGTTTAACCCCTGGTCCCCGGGGAAAATTGTCATAACCTGTCCCTGGTACCCGGCAATGGCACCGTGTACCAGGGGAAGACCCAGTTCTCCGGCGGCATCCTGGAGGATAAACCGCGCCGGCAGATTATCCAGGGCATCGACTACCACCTGAGCCGGGGCCAGAAATTCCCTGGCGTTTTCCCCTGTCAGCCAGGCCACATGGGCTTCTACCGTAACGGCTCCATTCAGTTGGGCGGCCCGGTCCCTGGCCGCCAGGGCCTTGGCTGCTCCCAGGTTCCCCTGGGTGGCCAGGAGCTGGCGGTTCAAGTTATTATCGTCAAACCTGTCTCCATCGACCACAATTAACCTTCCCACACCCATGCGGGTTAAAAGTTCAACGATCCATCCCCCCAGACCGCCGGCACCAATTATAGCTACACAAGCCTTGAGCAGGGTCTCCTGCCCGGCAAGACCCACTGTCCCAAAGCTGCGTAAGTAACGGGCCGGGAGAATACCCGCTCGCAGGGCAGCCAATTGGACCTCCTTCTGGGAAGGTGCACCTTCTCGGGCCAAGGCCAATTCCTCCGCTACCGGAAGAACCTGCACACTGCCGCCAGCAAAATCTGCCTCCTTGCTTCTGGCCTTAATCCTTTCAACCAGGTTCATTTCCTCCCCTTCCTTTCTTACTGGATCAGCTCCACCGGGTTTTTCAGAGCTTTCTGAAGCTCCAGGGTAAGAATAGCCCCGCAAGTCCCTGCTCCCATGTCAAAGGTAATCCCAGGGATAAAAATGCGCTCCGGCCGCCTGTCTCCAACCCTGTCCGCCAGGACAGCCAGAAAATCCTCCAGGAGGAGGAGACCGCTGCAGCAGATATTGCCGCCAAAGGTCCGATTGGGAACAGCACTATCTCCAGGGAGGGGAGCCCCTCCTTTATCCTTTCCAGGGCGGATACCAGGAGGGGTGCCGCCAGGATTGATGTGGCCACAAGGGCCCGTCCTTGCACCAGCCGCCGCACCCGATCAGTAAATTGGCGGAAAAAATCGGGATCCAGGTCGGAGGCCATGACAAAACCGGGGGAGGCACCCTCCTCCTTCTCGAGACAAACCTGAAAAGTAGCACCTTCCCGGCAAAAGTCGATTACCACTTTCTCAGCTTCCTGCACCTGCCGGAAGGCATCGACCCGGGAAAAAGGCCGTTTCCCATTAACGGCCGTAATAATATCCCCCCTTTTTAGTCCGGCCCGATCCGCCGGCGTGTTCTCGATGACACCCAGTATCCGGGGGAGCAGGTCCTTGATAAATGGTGGTTCCAGGATGAGGGGGACCCGGGTCCTTTCCCCCTCCCCGGCAATCAGAGCCCGTAATTCCTCCCCCATGCCCCCAGGAGGTACCCATTCCCGCCTGGTATAACGGGTATAGCCGGGGAGGAAGATCCGAATAGTAGTGGCACCCCACCGGGCCAAAAAAGCAATGGTTTGGCGAAGATCGTCCCACCCCACCAGGTGGGGCATGGCAACAATGCTGCCGTCAAAGGGAATGCCCCTTTCCCGCAAGGAGGCAACGGCCCTGAGTACGGCAGTAGGGTTATTATCACCCATCAATCTCCGCCTGCCCGAAAGGGTGGCACTGTTCAGCGACACCACCAACTTTACCCGACCTAACCCGGCCAGGGAAGATATGGTTGCCGGGGTAAGGGCCATACCGTTGGTAGTTATTTGGATCGGCGTGGCGGGAAAACGCCGCCGCAGGCCGGTGAGAATAGACAAGAAATCGGGATGCAAAAAGGGTTCCCCTTCGTTTATTCTGGTTACGGATTCACCGATAATGATCCTTTGCCCGGGATCAAAAAATCTGCCAGGGCCAGGATTTCCTCCTTCACCAGTGGGAGAAGGGTATAAACTGTAATTCCCGGCGGGTTCTGCAGGTGGCTACAGAAAACACAGCGGCTGTTGCAGGCAGAGATAACGGGGAGGATATTGGCTTCCCCGATACTTTTCAACAATAGACGATACAGATCCGGCTGCACCCCAATCTCCCCCCTCAAAACCGAACATACTTTCTGTTATCCACATTGTCCACAGGCTTATCCACAGGTAAAGCCCGGGAAAAACTGTTTCTTATCACATTTTGACAAGTTATCCACAGGCAGAGATTCGTGGGTCATCCACAACAGGGGCAGTAAGGGAGGAATACACCCATCCCGCACTATTTTATCCCCAATTTTCCAGGGGCAGGTTGGGAACGGCATTGAGGTCAAGGGGGGCAGTATGACCGGCTTGCAACCGGTAGTAGCCTACGGAAGCAATCATGGCCCCATTATCGGTACACAGAACCGGCGGTGGATAGAGAACCTCTATACCGGTCCCGGCACTTTGGGCCTGGAATAAAGACCGGAGGGCCGAATTGGCAGCAACACCGCCGCAGACAGCCACCCGGTCTACCCTGCATCTGGCGGCAGCAGCCAGGGTACGTTCCACCAGGACCTCCACCACCGCCTCCTGGAAACTGGCGGCCACATCGGCCGCATTTATTATCTCTCCCCGCTGCCGGGAACGATTGAGGTAATTTAAAACCGCTGTCTTCAAGCCACTGAAGCTGAAGTCAAAGGGGGCATCCTTGACGACGGCCCTGGGAAAAGAAATGGCCCCGGGGTTCCCCTCCCGGGCCGCAGCTTCGATCTGCGGCCCCCCCGGATAGCCTAAACCCAAGACCCGGGCCACCTTGTCAAAGGCCTCGCCCGCAGCATCGTCCCTGGTGCGCCCCAGGATCCGGTACCGGCCGTAGCCCAAAACATGGAGGAGGTCGGTATGCCCGCCGGAAACCACCAGGGAAACAAAGGGTGGTTCCAGGTGGGGGTGGGCTAGGAAATTGGCGTAAATATGTCCTTCCAGGTGGTTAACCCCCACCAGGGGAAGCCGCCGGGCAAAGGCAATGGCCTTGGCCACGGTAACACCTACCAGTAACGCCCCCACCAAACCGGGGCCGTAGGTTACAGCAATGCCGTCCAGATCCTTCCAAGATACCCCAGCTGCAGCCAAAGCCTCCTGGATGATTAGGTTTATATTTTCCAGGTGGTTCCGGGAAGCCAGTTCGGGAACAACACCGCCAAAGGGCTGATGCAATTCGATTTGGCTGGAAATAATATTGGTAAGGAGCCGCCTTCCCCCTGCAACCACTGCGGCCGCCGTCTCGTCACAACTGGTCTCAATACCGAGAATCAACCCGGCCATATCTACTCCCCCTCAGCTAACTCCTAATCTTGCCCATGTCCGGCCCCAGCAGGCTGCAGGTTATCCTTCCACATGATCAGGGCGTCCTCCCCGTTGTCGGAGTAATAGCCCTTGCGGTAACCGACAAACTTAAAACCCAGCTTTTCATACAGCCGTTGGGCAATATGGTTCGACCGCCTTACCTCCAGGGTCATGCGCCTGGCCCCCCTGGCATAAGCCCGGGCCATCAGGCAGCGGAGCAGTAATTCCCCCAGTCCCCGGCGCCGGTACTGGGGATGGATGGCAATATTGGTAATATGGGCTTCATCCACAATCAGCCACATGCCGCCATACCCGACCACCCTGCCGGCATCCAAGACCACCAGGTACTGGGCCAATTGATTATCCTCTAGCTCGAAACGGTACGCCTCATAGGACCAGGGATTGGAGAAACAAAGTCTCTCCAGGGCCAATACCTCCTCCAGATGGGTCCTGTTCATTTTCTCCAAAGTGATCATGGCATTACCCCTTTACCCCCTCCGGAGTTGGGCTCTCTTTTTTTCCAGATTGATCTCGGCCGCCGATTTGCGCACATAAAGGGGCTGTGCGGTAAGGGGAACTCCCCCGGGATTTTCCGCCAGGGCTTGCCGGCCCAAAAAGGCCACACTGGAAGCCCGGGGCAGACGTGATGCTTCGGGCACGAGAAAGGCCCTTCCCTGCAATTTGGAAACAGCAGCGCCACAAAGATCAATCCCATCACCCAGGAAAATTACCGGTTCGTCCCTTCCCTCCAGGTAGCCGGTCAACTCTTCTGGGGTCAGGGCCAGGTAATCGGTCAGGCGTTCCAGACCTGCCTTTCCCCCCCAGTACAGGGCGGTATAGATGTAACCCTGTTTGGCATCCAGAAGGGGGCAGACTAAAGTTTCAGGAAAATAATAATTGTAGGCCAAAGCATCCAGGGTCGGAACCGTAACCAAGGGTTTGTTTAAAGCCTGGGCCAAGCCTTTGCCCGTCCCCAATCCGATCCGCAGGCCGGTAAAGGAACCGGGACCGGCGGATACAGCAATACCGTCCACCTGCTCAATCTCTACCCCCGTCCCCGCCAAGATCCGGACCAAAACCGGCAGGAGCCGTTCCGAGTGGGTCTTTTGGGGAATATTTAAAACCTCCTCCGCCACCAGCCGCTCCCCTTCCACCAGGGCGACACTGGCAACGGTGGTGGCTGTATCAACAGCCAAGATCAACATCTCTTTTCAGCTCCTCCAGCAGTTTCACATAGCGTTGTCCACAGGCAGAAAAGACAAGACACCTTTTTTCCTCTCCTCCTGGACCCGGGCCCAGATCAATGCGCAGATAGGCGGGGGGAAGGAGAACAAGAATTAAATCTGCCCATTCAATGACCGTAACGCCCTGACCGAAGAAATATTCCTCATAGCCAAGGTCCAACAGCTCGTCGGGCCCGGCCAGGCGGTAGGCATCGATGTGATAGAGGGGAATTTTCCCGGGATATTCCTTAATAATTAGGAAAGTGGGACTGGTTACAGTATCCTCTATGCCCAGACCGGCCGCAATTCCCTGCACCAGCACCGTCTTTCCCGCCCCCAGTTCTCCCGTCAGGGCAATAAGATCACCGGGGGCCAAGAGCCTCCCTAGTTTCTCTCCCAGCCTCCGGGTCTCAACCGGCGAATTGGTGATTACCTTCATCTGTCTTCCCCCTGCCGTTGAAAATGTTCCCAACCTCCGGGACGAAGGGGTTCCACTCTGCCGTCCTGCCACCGAAGGGTCAAACCTGCTGCCACCGGCTTTACCTCCCCGATCACCCGCAAGGGTATTCCCTCCCTTTGGCCACATGCCAACACGGCATCCACCCGCTCAGGGTCAGCCGTAAAGAGGAGTTCAAAATCCTCCCCCCCGTAGAGGGCATAGGCAAGTGGATCCTGCCCAGCGGCCGCCGCCACCGCCCGGGTGGCACTACTTATGGGTAATTCCTCCGGCCACAGCTCCGCCCCTATGCCGCTGCTTTCCGCAATTTCCCTGAGATCCTTTGCCAGGCCGTCGCTGACGTCATTGACGGCCCGGACAGCCCCTGTGGAAAGTAAAGCCCTGATCTCCCGGAGCCGAGGCTGAGGGTAATAGTGGGCTTCCTTTGCCTGTTTTAAGACGGCGTCCGACAGGGGGAGGGGCTTTGGGGCCAACAAAAGGGTCAGCCCAGCCTGGGATTTTCCCAGATCACCGGTAACAAGAATTTTATCCCCAGCCCGGGCGGCACGCCGCAAGGTTAAGTTTTCCTCTTCCACCTCGCCCAAAACAGTAATGCTCAATACCAACCCCTGGGGTGAGCGGACCGTATCTCCTCCCACTATGTTAACCCCATACTGACAGGCCAATTCCTTCATCCCCGCGTAAATGTCTTCTATTTCTTCTACCTCCCGATCAGACGGGATCCCTATGGCCACCAGGGCATGTCTGGCCACACCACCCATGGCGGCAATATCACTTAAGTTTACGGCCAGGGCTTTATGACCCAAAGCCTTGGGGGGGATAGTCACCGGCAGAAAATGTTCCCCTTCTAGGAGCATGTCGACGGTTGCCAACAGCAGGCGGTCCTTCCCCATCTCCAGGACAGCCGTGTCGTCGCCTATTCCCACCCTGACACCGGCGGGGGATATAAGGGTATCTTTACTCAAGAGCTTAATCAAACCCATTTCGCCGATATCCCTGAGGCGCACCTTGCATTCCTTCCCTTCTGCAGCAACTTGGGAACCTTCCC
>DUVO01000080.1 GCA_012841005.1 Bacillota bacterium
CCAATACCTGCTTCTCTAGGCGAAAAACACAGGATATCCTTGTTTTCCCTTATCTTGACGTTATTTTGCTGGTTTGTTATACTAAAACAGAGGCTTGACAAAGGGAAACACCAGGGGGTGTGCCCCTCTGTTTCGCCCTTTGTTGATTTTTTATATGCTGTAAATTTATCGTAAGGGGACTGTATTATCAGGGGAGCTTATCCAACATATGTCCAAGACTCCCTGTTTTGGCATGCCTGCTGGAGAGTAGCTAGGCCAGAAGGAGGTGAAACCGGCTGCTGCAAGTGTATCGGTCCCGGGCAGGTGAAATATGGGGGTCAGGTGATGAGGAGAAGGAAGGAGGAAGAGAAATGGAAAGTTTGTTAGAGGTTCGCTGGCACGGACGGGGTGGACAAGGTGCCAAGACTGCTGCCCTCCTGTTGGCGGAATCTGCTTCCGACGCCGGCAAATTTATTCAGGCTTTTCCTGAATACGGACCGGAACGGATGGGTGCGCCGGTACAGGCCTTTACCCGTATTGCAGATGAACCAATTACCATGCACTGCCATGTGACCAACCCGAAAATCGTCGTCATTCTCGATCCCAGCCTGATTGGCGGTTCTGTCGATGTCACAGCGGGAGTTCCTGAAGATGGTATCTATGTAATCAATACAGGTGCCACTCCCCAGGAGATGCGGGATAAGTTGGGCATTAAAACTGGGAAAGTCTTTACCGTTGATGCCAACCAGATTGCCATGGACACCATTGGCAGGCCTATTCCCAACACCCCCATGCTGGGTGCCTTGATTAAGGTGACCGGAATGCTCGAGCTTGAGACCTTGCTGGAGGATACGAAGAATAAACTCAGCAAGAAGTTTGCCGGACGGCCTAAGATCGTGGAAGGCAATATTAATGCCATCAAGAAGGCCTACCAGGAGGTGAAGGGAGAATGACCGCAAAGGGTTGGCGTGACACTGTCCCCGGCGGCTGGATTAAAGAAGCCGGGAATGCCCTGGAATACAAGACGGGGAGCTGGCGTTCCATCGGGCCTGTCTTTATTCCGGAAAATTGCATTAATTGCCTGTTCTGCTGGGCCTTTTGCCCTGATGACGCCATCATGGTTAAGGACGGCAAAATGGTGGGCGTCAATTATGACTACTGCAAGGGCTGCGGGATCTGTGCCCGGGAATGCCCGGCCAAGAATAAGGCCCTCGTGATGGGTGAAGAAGGATAGGAAGGGAGGAATGGGGGATGGCCCAAAAAGTCGCCATAACTGGTAATGAGGCGGTAGCGCTGGCCATGAAACAGATCAACCCCGACGTGGTCGCTGCTTATCCGATTACGCCTCAGACGGAAATTGTCCAGATTTTTTCCACCTATGTCAATAACGGCCTTATCGATACAGAGTTTGTCACCGTTGAGAGTGAACACAGCGCCATGAGCGCCACGGTAGGAGCAGCATCTGCCGGGGCCCGGGCCATGACGGCTACCTCGGCCAACGGTCTGGCCCTGATGTGGGAGATAGTTTACATTGCTGCGTCCAACAGGCTGCCCATTGTGATGCCGGTGGTAAACCGCGCCCTCAGCGGGCCCATCAATATCCACTGTGATCACAGCGATGCCATGGGCGCCAGGGATTCGGGCTGGATTCAGCTCTGGTCGGAAAACACCCAGGAGGCATACGACAACATGATTCAGGCAGTTCGGCTTGCCGAGAATCCCAATGTCCAGCTTCCTGTAATGGTCTGTATGGATGGTTTCATCATCAGCCATGCTATGGAAAATGCCGAAGTACTTCCCGACGAAGTGGTACGGGAATTCATCGGTGACTATACACCCCAAAAGACCCTCCTGGATAAGGAGAACCCGGTTACAGCCGGCCCCCTGGCCTTTACAGATTCATACTTTGAATTCAAACGGGCTCAGGCCGAAGCAATGATCCAGGCTAAGCCCTATGTTCTTGAAGTTGCCAGGGAATATGCCAAGGTAAGCGGTCGTGAATACGGTCTCTTTGAAACCTATAAACTGGAAGATGCCGAAGTCGGTATTGTTGTCCTCGGTTCAACGGCCGGAACGGCGAAAAACGTTGTGGACAAGCTCCGGGGACAGGGCTTTAAAGCCGGTCTTCTCAAGCCCCGGGTTTTCAGGCCCTTCCCGGCGGAAGAACTGGCCACTGCCCTTGGTCATCTGAAGGCTCTGGCGGTGATGGACCGGGCCGATTCCTTCAACGCATTCTCCGGTCCTCTCTTTGCCGAAATTACCGCCGCCATGTATGACAGCGGCGCCCAGACCAAGATCGTCAATTATATTTATGGTCTTGGCGGCCGCGATGTCGGGCTCGGCGATATCGAGAAGGTCTATGGGCATCTGGCCCGTATTGCCGAGAGCGGCAAGGTTGACCAGAGGCTCAACTACCTGGGTGTCAGGGAATAGGAGGTGAAGACAGTGGCAAATTTACGGGAACTTTCCAAGGAAGATCTGTTCCTCAGCAGTGGACACAGGATGTGCGCCGGCTGTATAGCGCCGGTCGTGGTGCGGATGATGAGTATGGCTGCCGCGGGACGCAACGTGGTCGTCGGTAATGCCACCGGCTGTCTGGAAGTGGCGACCACCATCTATCCCTATACAGCTTGGAAGTGTTCTTGGGTCCACAATGCTTTTGAGAACGCAGCGGCCACCATCAGTGGTGTGGAAGCTGCCTATAAAGCCCTGAGGCGTAAGGGCAAGGTGAAAGATGACTACAAATTCATCGCCTTCGGTGGCGACGGTGGGACCTATGATATCGGGCTCCAGTCCCTTTCCGGCGCCATGGAACGGGGACACGACATGGTCTATGTCTGCTATGACAACGGCGCTTATATGAACACCGGTATCCAGCGTTCCGGAGCCACCCCGAAATTCGCCGATACTACCACCAGCCCGGCCGGGAAGGTGGTCCCCGGGAAAACCCAGTGGCGTAAGGACTTAACTGCCATCATGGTTGCCCACAATATCCCTTACGCGGCTCAGGTTGCTCCCGGCCATTGGAACGACTTTATCACCAAGGGGGCGAAGGCCATTGATGTGGACGGACCGGCCTTTATCAACGCCCTGGCCCCCTGCCCCCGGGGATGGCGCTATGATACCGCCGATGGCATCGAAATGTGCCGTCTGGCGGTGGACACCTGCATTTGGCCCCTCTATGAGGTCGTGAACGGTGAATGGAAACTGACCTACAAGCCGAAACAGAAGAGGCCGGTTGCCGATTTCTTGAAGGCCCAGGGACGTTTCCGCCACCTTACCGATGAAATGATCCAGGAATTCCAGGCGCAGGTAGACCGGGATTGGGAAGCACTGCTGAAACGCTGCGGTGAAGCCTGATTTTCCTCCGGCAAGGTAAGAAAAACCCCGCCCCCTCACCGGGCGGGGTTTTGGCTTGTCTGTCCCCCTGAACACAATTGACTGGTTTGCCATATAATATTCGGGGCATAGATAATTTTCTGCATGCGGCAGGAACTTTTGGGAAAAACTAGAAACAACTGGAAAGGAGAAAATGCAAAGAGGGGGCTGGTAAGAAAATGGACCGCACAGAGCCGGTGTCCTGCCTTATCTGCAACGGGAACGGCCCCGGTCTGGATATAAGGGGGAAGCATATCTGCAGCCGCTGTGAAGAATTACTGCTCTACCTGCCGGTGGGCAACAGCCTCTATGAGTACTGTAAGGAGAGGGTCAAGCTAATCTGGGCAGATCTTAATACCCTGGTCCAGTACCAGTAGGTATCCAGGGGTGGCTCTTTGAGTAAAGGGCCCCTTTTTTGTGTTTCTATTCTATTCTGGGATACTTCTGGCATTAGGGGCAGCATTTCTGGCGACCAGCCCAGTCCTGTTTTACATTACCTGCAGTAAAGGTTATAATTGAGATAGAAAATTATGAGGGGAGGGACCGGTGGTATGGA
>DUVO01000213.1 GCA_012841005.1 Bacillota bacterium
AATCCTTATCCTCTCTGCCCTTTCCTTCTCACAGGATTCTAGTTCGGCTTCCAACTCCTCCGACCTGCCAACCAAAAGGACCTCCAATTTCTCCCGCCTCTGCAGGGCTGCTACGGCTCCCCGTACCAACTCCCGGGGTGCGTAGTCTCCCCCCATGGCATCAACGGCAATTTTCACCTTTTTCCCCTCCTTATTGGGACAAGGAAACCAGAATAAACTTGGCCCGGAAAACCTCTTTATCCCGGCACCAGGTCCTGACCCAGATAAAATACTTATTCCCCCGCTGTCTCGTCACCTGGGCCTGGGCCACCAGTCGATCGCCCACATACACCGGATGCTTATATTTGATATTGGCCACTCCGATAAGGGCAACCTCAGCGTCAACCAGGGCGATGGCCAGGGATTCTGCCTGGGCATAGATATAATGGCCTCTGACCACCCGGCTCTTCTCAAAGACCATCTCAGAAGTAGTCTCCAAAAGAGAGAGGGCCCGTTTACCAAGCTCTAATTCATAGAGCTCACCCACGATCTCTCTGCCACTTAAAGCCTTCAATTCCCTATAGGCCTGCCGGGCCATATCCTGGGAACGTTTCCGCATTTCGGGAATCTTAAGCTCCAGCCGGTCTAAACGGATGGTCTGGGGACTGACACCAAAATACTGGGCAGCCTCCTCATCGGTTAAAAAGGGGTTCTCCTCCAGCAGGGAAACCAGTTCCTGCTGCCGCTGTTGTTTTTGCTCGGAGCGCCGGGACAATTTTACCACCTACTTATAATATCTGCTCATACTATCTGGTAGTAAATAGTATACAACAGTATCAATGGTTGAAGCAAGAAAATATGTGGATATAGTTCCAAAAAAAACAAGGAAATCTCCCCCTTGTGGGTGATTTCCTTGTTTTTTCAGCCCCATACTTAAAATCTACTCTTTATTCTCCCTGGGTCACAACCTGGCGGTTTTTATAATAACCGCAGTTGGGACAGACCCTGTGGCTCAATTTTAGTTCGTGGCACCGCGGACAGGCAACTAAACCGGGTAAGGTCAGTTTCCAATGGGCACGGCGGCGGTCACGCCTGGTCCTGGTCATTTTTTTCTTCGGCACAGCCATTCCTGGACACCCCTTTCCATACAGCCTTTAAATTCTTCTCTTATTATTTATTCCCTTTCCAGCAATTTGCCCAAACTTGCCAACCGGGGATCCACTTCCCGGCATCGGCAGCCACATTCACCAAGATTGAGATTATGGCCGCAATGGGGACACAGGCCCCGGCAGTCTTCCCGGCAAGTTGCTTTCATCGGCAGCTCTGCTAACAAATTTTCCCGAACTGCTGCAGTGAGATCGATAGTATTACCGGAAAAGAATGTGATTCCACCTTCCTGTTCCTTTCCATTCCCTTGCAAGCCCCCGGCATCAGAATATGCCTCATTGATGGCAACTTCAAGGTTTTGGGAGAATTCCTCCAGGCAACGACTGCAGCATAAACATACTTGTACCCTTATCTTGCCTTCTACCAAAATGACCCCGTCGACATTCTTGAGCCGTAACTCTGCCATAACCGGTGACAGGAGGGTTACCTCCTGATCTGCTTCCTCCTCAAAGGAGGGTAATGTCCCCTCAAGGCTGAGCTCAATCTGCGCCCCCGGGGTTTTTTTCAGATCGGCAACATCGATCTTCACAGGGGTTCCCTCCCCCCCACTAAACAACCTTCATTATAATTAGTATCCTTTCCCCTTGTCAAGTCAATGATTCTAATGATTCAGGTTAGAATAACAGGCCGGGTTCGTGTTGCTTTCGACCAGCACAGGTTAACCAGCTACCGGCAACAGCACCGCCGGCCTTTGACCAGTTCCAGGGTGTCCTGGGCAATCATCAGTTCCTCATTGGTAGGAATGACATAGATCTTTACAGCTGAGCCGTCACGGCTTATCTCCGCTTCTTTCCCCCGGATCTTGTTCTTTTCGGGATCTATTTCTGCCCCCAAAAATTCCAGACCCTGGCAAATCCTTTCCCGGATGGCAATACCATTTTCACCGATGCCGGCCGTAAAGACTATGGCATCTATCCCGCCCATGGCAGCAGCATAGGAACCGATATATTTCCGGTTCTGATAAGCGAACATATCCAGGGCTAGCTGAGCCCTTTCGTTGCCCTTCTCCGCCGCCTCTTCAATATCCCGCATGTCATTGCTCACGCCGGATATTCCCAGCAAACCGCTTTTTTTGTAGAGAATATTGTTCATTTCGGCGGCAGCCAGCCCCTCCTTTTCCATCAAGTAGGGGAGGACCGCAGGATCCACATCACCACAGCGGGTGCCCATGATGGGTCCCGAGATGGTGCCAAAACCCAGGCTGGTATCAATGGAAATGCCATTCTTGACGGCTGTCAAGCTGCAGCCGTTGCCCAGGTGGCAAGTGACAATTTTCAATTCCGCCAGGGGGCGGCCCATGAGCCTGGCACACCGCCGGGCCACATACTTGTGGGAGGTACCATGGAAACCATACCGGCGGACAGCAAATTTCTCATAATACTCGTACGGTAACCCGTAAATATGGGCTTCCCGGGGAACCGTCTGGTGGAAGGCAGTGTCAAAGACGGCCACCTGGGGAACTCCCGTCATCAAACTGCTGCACGCCTCGATTCCCATAATATTGGCCGGATTATGCAGGGGAGCCATTTCCGAACACTCGCGGAGAACTCCCATAACTTCCTCATCAATAATAACTGAATCAGCGAATTTCTCACCGCCGTGAACTACCCGGTGGCCGACGGCGTCAATTTCCCCCATATCCTTTATAACTCCATGGTTTTCGTCCTGTAAGGCGGCAATAACCATCTGGATGCCCACCTTGTGATCGGGAACCTCGCTGGAGATTTTTACCTTTGCTCCCGCATCCCCATTGGGAATATGGGTGAGCAGGGACCCCGGAATACCGATCCTTTCCAGCAATCCCTGGGCCATGACCTTCTCCTGCTCCATATCGATTAGCTGGTACTTGAGGGAAGAGCTGCCACAGTTTAATACCAATATCTTCATAATAACCCTTCCTCCCTTCGCATATTATCCCTGGGCCTGAACGGCCGTAATAGCGATGACGTTGACAATATCCTCCACACTGCACCCCCGGGAAAGGTCGTTAACGGGCCGTGCCATTCCCTGGGTAACGGGTCCTACCGCCCTTGCCCGGGCCAGACGTTCCACCAGTTTATAACCGATATTTCCTGCCTGTAGATCCGGGAAGATGAGGACGTTTGCCTTCCCGGCTATTTCGCTCCCCGGAGCTTTTTTGGCACCGATAGCCGGGACAATGGCTGCATCAAGCTGCAGTTCCCCGTCAGCCAAAAGCTGGGGGGCCTTTTCCCGCACCAGGTTGGTTGCCTGTACCACCTTGTGCACCAGCGGGTGCTGGGCACTCCCCTTGGTCGAGAAGGAAAGAAGGGCAACCCGTGGCTCCATCCCCAACAGGGATGTGGCCGTTTGGGCCGATGCGATGGCAATCTCAGCCAGTTGTTCCGCCGTTGGTTCGGGATTCAGAGCACAATCGGTGAAAACGAAAACCCCGTCCTGCCCCATGGCACAATTGGGAACAATCATGATGAAAGCACTGGAAACAATAGAGATGCCCGGAGCCGTCTTTATAATCTGTAAGGCCGGGCGAAAGGTATCAGCTGTAGTATTGACAGCCCCTGCTACATAACCATCGGCATCCCCCGCTTTGACCATCATTGCCGCATAATACATGGGTTCGGCAATCAGTTCCCGGGCTTTTTCCATGGTTAACCCCTTATGGCGACGCAGTTCATAGAGGGTTTTGCTGTACTCCTCAGTTTTAGGTGATGATTTTGGGTCTAAAATCTCAATTCCGTCCAGATCTGCCCCCGCCTTCGCAGCAGCCGCCTCAATCTCCGCCCGATTGCCCAGGAGTATGGGGTTGGCAGTCCCCTCGGCTTTAACAATGGGTGCAGCCTTCAACATCCGCTCATCCAGGGCCTCGGGCAAGACAATTGATTTTACCTGATTTTTCGCCTTCTCTTTGATCCGGGTTAAAACATCCACCTTGGCAACCTCCCTCACAATAATGTTTAGAACACAGGCGCAAGGAAAACAATAGAGCAGTACAGGCATTAAATATTCTTCCCCGTTCCTTACCATCTACACAACAGGTTGGAGCAGTTAATCCCGGTCCTGCCTAGCCCCTGTCTACAACTAGTTTCTAACTATAGTACTATCTACACCACTTGTTGAGATTCCCTACACTCCTGTGTTGACAGCCCTTTTTCCCTTTCGACACGAAGATGGAAATTCCTTCTCAGCTTGTTAAATAAGGAACAAGGACGGGGCAGGAACTCAAGGGGTTATCCCGAATATCCCCCATGAGGTGAGAACAATGCTGGTAACGGGAGTAATTGCCGAATACAACCCCTTTCATCATGGACACAGCCATCACCTGAAGGAGGCACGGCGTTTGACTGGAGCCGATTTCCTCCTCTGCATACTAAGCGGCAACTTCACCCAGCGGGGGGAACCGGCCGTGGTGAACAAATGGGCCCGGACAAGGATGGCCCTGGAAAATGGTGCGGATCTGGTTTTCGAATTGCCGGTAGTATATGCGGTCCGCCACGCCCAGGGATTCGCCGCCGGGGCTGTCAAGCTGCTGGAAGCCACCGGGGTAGTGGATTACCTGGTATTTGGCAGTGAACACGGGCATACCCCAGAATTAAAAGCCCTGGCCGACTTTTTGGGCCAGGAGAACCTTCCCTTTCGTGAAAGGTTGAAAACCTACCTGGAACAAGGGTACCCTTTCCCGGCCGCCCGGTCCATGAGCCTTATTGATTACCATAAACAAAAGGACATCCCCGGATTGGAAGGACTGACACCAGAAGGGGTAAATACCCTGGTTCGCCATCCCAATAACATCCTTGGCCTGGAATATCTGCAGGCCCTTAAGCAGATAAAGAGCGCTATCCGCCCCCTCACCATCCCCCGCCTGGGAGCCGGGTACCATGAAAAGAAACTGACAACAAGGATTGCTAGTGCCACCGCCATCAGACTTGCCCTGCACAATAAAAACCGGAACTCCCCCTTGCTCAAGTTCATGCCGCCCAAAGCCTGGCGGATTCTCCTGGAGGAAATAAATGAAGGCAGGGCTCCCGTCTTCCTCGATTCCTTTGCTCCCCAAATCATTGCCTTACTGCGGCGGACACCCCTTGCCGAGCTCAGGCAAATCGCCGGTGTCGGGGAAGGATTGGAAAACCGCCTCAAAGGCGTAGCCTCTTCTTCGGGCACCATCGAGGCCCTCCTGGCCGGGCTAAAGACCAAACGCTATACCCATACCCGCCTCCAGAGGCTGCTCCTTCATCTCCTCTTCAATTTTACCGGGGAAGATGCCAGTGACTTCTCCCCCCAGAGAGAGCCCTGTTACCTGCGCCTGTTGGGATTCACACCCCGGGGCAGGCAACTGCTCAAGTGCATTAAAAAAAGGGCAACCCTGCCCCTCGTCACAAAACCGGCCCGGGACCTTGTGCCCCACATCCAGACATCCCAACGAACAGCCCGGATGTGGGAATTGGAATGCCTTGCCACCGATCTCTATGTTTTGGCCTATCCCTGCCCCCGGGCCCATCAGGCGGGACAGGATTACACCCAACCCCTGGTAATTACCACTGGTGATGGGTAGGATGCTTTAAGCTTCCGGCCGCCTCCAGAACCATGTCCTGGTGTTCGGGATCGGGTTCCCCGGTCCTGTGAATTGCACTCCCCATAAAATGCAGGCAAAAATGCCCGGGGAAATTATTCCCGGTAATATCGGCCTGGCCATGGGGCATACCATTTATGGAACCTGCAATTGACCGCTGGCCAATCTGCACTATCACCGCCCGCCGGGCCCAACTCCATTCTCCCCCGTATATACCCTTCAGGGTAATTGTATCCTGGGGCGTCACAGGTTCTATGTCCATATGGTAATGACCACCGCGGCGTTTAGCTTGAAAGGTTATACCCGTTTCTACATCCCTGATGGTGATAATGCTCCCCACCGGTACCAGCAGATCAATTTCAGGCCAGGCTGCCAATTCACCCTGCACAACTCTTTCTTCCCTACCACCCCTCCCCGCCATTTGGCCTGCTCCCGGGGAACTTCTATCCGGGGGCAGAACATCCCGTTGGAGCAGCAGGTCCCAGGGTTCGGCCTTACAGAGCAGTTCTAAACCCGAAAGAGAAGTACAAAGCCCTAGGCTTTCAGTAAACCCTATCCCCGGGACAATAGTTTTTACCGGATAGGTAGCCAACAGCCATGTCGACATGGGATCAGGTGTTATGGAGTCCAAGCCGACATTAGAGAGCCTTTCCCTGTCATTGGCCCACGGGTCCGCCAGCCCCAGGCTGCCATCCTCCCTTTGGGAGCGGCCCTCTTCCTCCCCGGACAGAAGAAGAAGCAGGAGACAACATAAGAAAACCAGCATCCATCTCCTTTTTATGACACATCCCACCTTTCTGTCTTCTCCCAAAGGATAACCTTTATCCTCTACCGGCCGCCACCCACCGGGGCCAACAGCAGTAAGGAACCTTCTCAGTCAAGGAGGGACTTAATCAGAGGCAGGGAGCGGCGGGCTGCTTCGGCCCCCTCCTGGATACATCTCTCCACATTATCCAGGCGGGCCGGACTAATATCTTCTACATTGGGCTCAATTACCACATCAGCTTCTTGTAATCTGCCGGCCATAACCTGGGTCTGGAGGATGGCAAAGGACTGGAGGATTATATCGGCAACATTGTGGAGGCGGTTCTGGGTAACAGACGGTTTAATGTTAACAGCGATCACCCTCTCCGCCCCCATTGCCCGTACTGTACTTATGGGTACCCGGTTCACCAGACCGCCATCGACGAGCACCTGCCTTCCCTGGCGGACAGGGGTAAAGATGCCGGGTATGGCGATACTGGCCCGCACTGCTTCAACTACCTGCCCTTCCCGGAAGATAACCTCCGTCCCACTGCGCAAATCGGTGGCTACAACAGCCAGGGGAACTTGAAGCTCTGCAAAGGTGATATCCCGGAGGAACAGGCGCAATAGTTCCGTCACACTTTTTCCCAGCAGCAGTCCCTGTCTTGGAAAAACTGAATCAATCAGGTGCCGCAGGCGCAGGTGTTTGGCGATATCGCCCAGCATTTTCAGATCACTGCCTGCAGCATAAAAGGCACCGACAAGGGCCCCGATACTGGTTCCGGCCACAAAGTCGACTGTTATTCCCTCTTCTTTTAAAGCCTGCAAAAAGCCCAGATGACACAGCCCCCGCAATGCGCCGGCACCCAAAGCCAAGCCAATTTTTGTTTTCCTCCCTGCCACTCTTACCCCTCCCCGCTGGAGGTTGAAAGCTAGAAGTTGAAATTAGCCGCCGGATAGGACTGTAACGTTATCCCGCAGAGTCTCCAGGGTGATTGCTGCTCCCCCTATCAAGGTATGCCCTTGTCGGAATATGTTTCCGCATCTTTCCCGCAACTATGCAAAGTCTGCCATTTAATAGCAGTTCAGGACCGATGCCTCTCTCTGTTCCCGGGGTTCACCCTTTTTCTTCCCCTGCTTGTGGCATAATGTCGGTAACCCGGCAATATAATCTTTATGAGTTGCCATAGCGAATATTCATCAAGGCATACGCCGCGAAAGGGGGATTTTACCGGTGCAGCAGAAGTCCAATCGCCTCAAAGGGTATTTTACAGCCTATATTATGGCTTTTGGTGCTATCTTTCTCACAGTATGCATGGTCCAGTACCCCGATGTTTCCTTTGAGGCCGCCGCCCAGGGTCTGCAAGTCTGGTTTGAAATTGTTTTCCCGGCCCTCCTGCCTTTTTTTATTGCCGGACAGATCCTTATGGGCCTCGGGGTGGTCCACTTCCTGGGGATCCTCCTGGAACCCTTTATGCGACCCATCTTTAATATTCCCGGGGCCGGTGCCTTTGTTATGGCCATGGGATTGGCCTCGGGTTATCCCGTTGGGGCCGCCCTGACAGCCGAATTGAGGCGTAAAGGGCTGGTATCCCGGACTGAAGCCGAACGGCTCATGAGTTTTTCCAACACCGCCGACCCCCTCTTTATGTTCGGGGCTGTCGCGGTAGGCATGTTTGGACTGGCCCCAGTGGGCGTTACCATATCCCTCTCCCATTATATCTCAACCGTCATGGTAGGACTGCTCCTGCGTTTCTACGGCCGGCAGGAAGACCTTCTCTCTCCTCCCGTGACAAAGCAGGAAAGGCAGCAGGGAAATATCATGACCAGGGCTTTAAAGGCCCTTTACCAGGCCCGTGTAAAGGACGGCAGGCCCTTCGGGCAATTGATGGGCGATTCCATTCGTCAATCAGTCAATACCCTCCTCCTGGTCGGAGGCTTTATCATCCTTTTTTCCGTTGTCATCCGGGTTGCTACAATTGTCGGCTTGACAAGGGTACTGGGACATTTTATCGCCAGACTCCTCATCCCCTTTGGGTTGCAGCCATCCCTGGCCGAAGCCTGCATCAGTGGCCTCTTTGAAGTGACCATCGGCTGCAATTTGGCCAGTACTGCTGCCAACAGTGCCGGGCCAGGGCTGGCCCCCCTCATCCAGCGGGTTGCCATCGCCAGCGGGATCATTTCCTGGAGTGGTATCTCCGTCCATTGCCAGGTGGCTGCCGTTGTCAACGATACAGATATCCGGATGACGCCCTTTGTCTTGGCCCGTTTCCTCCATGGCATTCTTTCCACAATCGTAGCCATATTTCTCTTTCAATATGGGGCTCCGGTGCTCGCCAATCTTGCCCTTCCCGTCTTTACCCGGGCGGCAACATTGCCCGTATGGGCGTACCCAATCGTGCGTTTTCGCTATATCGGCACCGGAATAGGGGGAATCCTGCTCTTTCTTTGTCTTATTTCAACAGCCAATAACTTTGTCTCGAGGATCCATTTTATTCCCCTCTGGTTTAGAAAGGGAGATTGAAACCCCGATTAAGAATAAGGCTGGAACCCCTGCCTGGAACCGGCAGCAGGAAAAAGCAGCGACCCAACTCGCCCTTGCAAGCTCGAACATGGTGTCGCTGCTTGTCCTCCCTCGCCTGAACTCTCTTTACTGTCTCGATGCTGTTTTCGAAGTACTTCCGGCACCCGATAACCGGCTACTGACTACCAACTACAGACAACCGTTTACCGCTGAACGCAATGTAGCTCTATGTAGCTCTGCCAGAATTTAGACCTTTCAATGCCCTAACGGGCGACCACAGGTCGTTTTTTGAAAATTGGAAGTTGGTGGTTAGAAGTTAGAAAAGTAACTGTAAAACATCAAGGCGGAGCTTTATATAGATAGATTCTCTGTGGCGCAGTCACAATAAAAAATTACCCAGTAACAACGAATGTCAATAATTGTCAATGTACACTGTTAAAGCTGTAAACCGAAAGCTAACCCTGTGCCCTTTCCTCATCCTTTTTCAGCTCGGCACGGCCCCGCTGCACCGACTCAGTTAGATTATTGAGAAGGTCTTCCAATTTTGCCAGGACCCTTTCCGCATAGGCGTGGGACCCGAGGCGGATCTCCCGGGCCTCCTCCTGGGCCTTCTCGATTATTTCCTGGGCCTGCTGCTGGGCCTTTCTCGTTATTTCGTTCTCATCGATCAGCTTAGCAGTGTATTCCTTGCCCTGTTGTACGATCTCCCGGGCTTCATTTTCGGCATCAGCAATAATCCGTTGTCGTTCCTTCAAAACCCATCTGGCCTGGCGCAATTCGTCGGGTAAAGAATTCCTGATCTGCTCGACCACCTCGATCAATTCATCTTCATTTACGACCACCTTGCCCGTAAGTGGAATCCGTCCTCCCCCGGCAATTAGTTCTTCCAAATTGTCAAAGAGTTCGAAGATTTCCATGCGGCCCTCCCCTTCCCGAAAAGACTTTTTATGGGCAATTCACTCCGGCTTAAATTTACGCCGGAGCGCGGCTTCCACATTGTCGGGTACCAAACCATGGATACAACCGCCATATCCAGCTATTTCCTTGATGATACTCGAACTGAGATAAATGTATTTGCTGTTGGTCATCATAAAGACAGTCTCTACCGCAGGGGCCAGTTTTTTTAGCGTCAAGGCCATCTGCAATTCATAGTCAAAATCCGATACCGCCCGCAGCCCCCGTACAATTATCCTGGCCCCCTTTTGCCTGACATAATCGCTCAATAACCCGTCAAACCAATCTACTTCAACATTTGGAAGATGATTTGTAGCTTCCTTTAGCATTGTTACCCTTTCTGCAGTTGAAAAAAGGGGAGATTTTACCGCATGTTTTCCCACGGCGATTAACAAATGATTGAAGATCTCACTGACCCGTTCAATGATATCTAAATGTCCATTGGTTACCGGGTCAAAGCTACCTGGATAAACAGCAATCAGCACCACAACCCCTCCTATAGTATAAGGCATTACTTTATACTTCCCGGATGTAAAAAGACAGTACCGTATCACCATATCGCCGCTGCCGCCATAGCTGGAGATCGGCAACCCTCTCAGGTAAATCTTCCTGGCAAGAATGTTCCACAGCTACAATTCCCCCCAACGAGAGCACCCCACTTTGGGCCAACTGGCCCAGGGTGGAAAGGGTAATCCCCTCCTTATAGGGAGGATCTAATAAAACCAGATCAAAGGATCTCCCCTGGCGCTGGAACAGGGAAAGGGCCCGGACAGCATCTTGCCGGTAAAGTTCAGCGCAAGGCAACAGACCCGTTAGAATCAGATTGCTCCTGACTAAATTAATGCTGTCCCGGTGTCGGTCGACAAATACTGCCCGGATAGCTCCTCTGCTTAATGCTTCGATTCCCAGGGCTCCTGTTCCTGCAAAAAGATCCAAAACAACGGCGCCCCTGGTTTTGTCCGCCAGGATATTAAAAAGGGCTTCCTTGACCCGATCCGAAGTCGGCCTGATTTTTGTCCCCCTGGGATGACGCATAATACGCCCCCGGGCTGAGCCCCCGATAACACGCAACCCCGACCCTCCATGTATAAACCATTATCAGAATTGATTTTACCACAATTTTTTCGGAAAAGCGAGGAAGGATAAGAAAAGGGTCAACCGGATATTTGGGATATATTACCAATAATTTGATATATATATTTGCCCAATTTGTTAATAATAAGGACAAAACCACCAGTAAATGATACAAGAATTTAATCCTCCCCCATAAGCTCTTCCTCCGGTTTCTCCTCTCCCAGTGGCGGCCTGGTTCCCAGGCCGCCATATCTTTTCTTCCAAACCCCAAATATTTTTTTCCTCTGAAACTAATTCTACGGCCACGGGGAAAACTAGAGAGAAGAAAAGCAACCATAAGGAGGTACCAGCTATGGAATCGAATTCTTCCTTTGCCGAAAGGACCAGTATCAGGACGGACCTGGCCGTCGAGGCAAGACAGTTTCTGACCCAACAGGGATATGCTGTTCCCGGGGTAACGGTAGAAGAAGATGAAAGCGAATATGCCAAGGTATCCTGGGTAAAGATAACTTCCCCGGAAGGGTTCCAGGCTATGGGCAAGCCGCCGGGAAATTATATTACTATTGAATCCCAGTACCTGCGCCAGGCCAGCCGGGTTGTGCAGGAAGAAATCGGGAAGATCCTGGCCCGGGAATTGGAAAAACTGGCCAATTTATCTGCCGACGCCACCGTCCTCGTGATTGGCCTGGGAAACTGGCATGCGACACCCGATGCTTTGGGTCCCCGGGTGATCGATGAATTAATGGTCACCAGACACGTCGCCCAGTATGCCCCGGAGGAGCTTTCAGAAGGATTGCGTATAGTCTGTGCCCTGGCGCCGGGGGTGTTGGGCTTAACTGGTATTGAGACAGGAGAGATCGTCAAGGGTATTGTGCAAAATGTCAAACCCGATTTAATTATTGCCATCGATTCCCTGGCTGCCCGCAGTGTCGATAGGGTCTGTACCACCATCCAGTTGGCAGACAACGGCATAAACCCAGGTTCAGGAGTGGGCAACAAACGGTTGGGAATTACTAAAGAAACCATGGGAGTACCGGTAATTGCCATCGGTGTACCTACAGTAGTCCATGCCAGCAACATTGCCTATGACGTTATTGAAACCCTGTTGGGACAGATGAAGGGTGATATAGATCTGGGCATTATGGGCCGCCTGGGGGAAGCAGATAAGCGGCAGATGATCAGGGCTGTCCTGGGCTCAGAAATCGGCGACCTTCACGTTACCCCCAAGGAAATAGACTCCCTCATTCTCAATCTCTCCCGGGTAGTGGCGGGAGCCCTCAATGTCGCCCTTCATCCCGCCGTGAAACCAGAAGATATGTACCGCTACCTGCAGTAGACCTCCAAACGTTGGGCAGGGAAAAGACTAGGCCTTTCGTTCCCACCAGTTCTGGCCAAAGCGCCTCACCAGAGAATGCCGCAAACCGGAATGAGCCGGATCAGTCAGGTGCGGGTCCCGGTTTAAAATATGCAAGGCTTCCCTGCGGGCTTGAGGGACAAGGGCGATATCATCAGCCAGATTTGCCACTTTGAATTCCGGGAAACCGCTCTGCCTGGTACCGAAAAACTCGCCGGGACCTCGCATCTTTAAATCGATCTCCGCCAAACGAAAACCGTCTGTGACTTGCGTCATCACCTTCAGACGCTGCCTTCCCTCCTCGGTGGAGGGAGAACCGAGCAAGATGCAGTAGGACTGGTATTCTCCCCGTCCCACCCTGCCCCGCAACTGGTGCAGCTGGGCGAGACCGAACCTTTCGGCATTTTCAATCACCATAACTGACGCATTGGGAACATCAACCCCTACTTCAATCACGGTGGTTGCCACCAGAATATCAATTCCCCCCCCGCGAAACTCCTCCATAACCTTTTCTTTCTCATCCAGGGGCAGGCGACCATGAAGCAGGCCCAGCTTAAGATCAGGGAAAACTACTTCCTGTAAGTATGCTGCCAATTCCGTTGCCGCCTGTACCTGGAGCTTATCTGATTCTTCCACCAGGGGACAGACGATGTAGGCCTGCCGTCCTTCTCTTATTTCCCGGCGCAGGAAGGCATAGACCCTGTTTGCGGTTTTTTCACTGACCCAATAGGTCTGCACCGGTTTTCGCCCCGGCGGGAGTTCGTCCAATACTGTGATATCAAGGTCTGAATAAAATACCAGGGCCAGGGTACGGGGAATGGGGGTGGCCGTCATAACCAGGAGGTCACAGGTTTCACCCTTCTTTAACAGGGAGGAACGCTGGGAAACCCCAAACCGATGCTGCTCGTCGATAATTACTACCCCTAAATTGGCAAAACCGACCCCTTCCTGGATAACAGCATGGGTGCCAACCACAACGTGAGCTTCTCCCCCCTCGATCCTTTCCCGCACCCCTTCCTTTACCTTACCGGTCATTGAGCCTGTTAACAGAGCGACTTCTATGCCTATGGGTTTCAGCAGGCGACAAAGGCTTAAGTAATGCTGTTCGGCCAGGATCTCCGTAGGTACCATCACTACACCCTGATAACCGTTTTCCACAGCCTTTACCAGGGCATAGGCGGCAACTACGGTCTTCCCCGACCCCACATCCCCCTGGAGAAGCCTGTTCATCGGTCGGTTGTCTTCCATATCCCTGGCTATTTCGGCCAGGGCCTTCCTTTGGGCTCCCGTTAAGGCAAAGGGCAGTTGAGCAAGAAACCTCGCCACCAATTCCCCATCGGGATGGTGGGAAATACCGTCACCCTCTTCCCGTCCGTATAAAAGGCCCAGTTGCAGGAGGAGAAGCTCCTCGAAGGCCAGGCTGCGGCGAGCCTTTTGTACCTGGTCCCAACTGGTAGGAAAATGCATTTCCCGAATTGCCACCGCCCGGGGAAGAAGTTTTTGTCGCTCCCGGATATCTGCCGGTATTATCTCCTCAAGCTCAGCACCACAAGCCTTCAGTGCCGTAAATACCGCATAACGCAATAGCCGGGAGGATAAACCCTCAGTGGCAGGATAAATCGGCACGATCCGGCCGCTGTGCAGGCCATTTTGCCGGGCAACTATTTCCACCTCCGGACTGATCATCTGCAGCTGTCCATAGCGCATTTCCACCTTCCCGGTGGCCATTATTTCCT
>DUVO01000133.1 GCA_012841005.1 Bacillota bacterium
CCATCGCGGAAAACCCGGCCGCCCTGGTGGCCGATGTGGCCACCGATCCCAACGGCCGGGTGCTGCAGGAGGCCACAGGCCATATCTTCTCCATTTATGCCGTGGTCCCTGTGGACGGGAGCCTGCGGATTGCCCGGGGCGGCGTTTATTCCCACTATGAGTTTACCTGGCCCCTGGAACACAGGCTCACCGATAAAGAGTGGCAGGAAATATTGGACTCGGGACAGGCGCCCCCCCTGGCCCCGTGGACCAGGGACTTTATCGCCCCGTGAAAATGAGGCGCTGGCTGGTGTCTGGGCTGCTGGTGGCGGGCTGCCTGCTTTCCTGGTTGGCTCCCGCCATCCGGCAGCAGGCCGGTGGTGAAGGGCTGGGGGGCTTTGCCGCCTTCCGGAAGGCCCGGCTGGAGCTGCCGGAAAGGTACGAGTCTATTTGTCCGGGGACAGTTGGGGATATTATTAATACCTGGGGCGTGTCACCGGCAGAACTGGAGGGACTGGGACTGGTAGCCGGCAGGCCTGCGAAGAATGGCACCGAAGGGGAAGACTCCAACTCCCTGGCGGCTGAAGGGAAAAACCTGGCGGAATCCAGGCTGACCAAGGTGCGATATTTTGACCTGGACGGGGACGGTATTCGGGAAAGGTATTCCCTGCGGGACGGGATCATAAAGGCAGAGGTCGGTTCCCGCCTTATCTGGGAGTCGCCGGCCAGCTGGTGGGTGGACTATTTCTTCCTGGGCGATGCCAACAACGACGGCTGGCAGGAGTTAAATCTTCTGGTCTGGAAAGAGGGCAGTTTCGGCCCCCAGCAGCCCTTTTGGGTAGAAGGTGAGGACCGCAGCATAAAGAACCACCTTTTCATCTTCAAGCTGGAAGAGGGGGAGATAAAACCGGTATGGCAGTCCTCCAACTTGGACCGGCCTAACTTGCGGGCCGCCTTAATAGATGGCAACGGCGATGGGAAAAAGGAACTTTTGGCCCTGGAAGGGTCATACACCGATAGCGGGAAGTTCCAGTTAACCCTGTGGGAATGGAACGGCTGGGGCTTTTCCCGTCTCCGGTGATAGCTCAGCAGGGGTAGGAGGAAGGAATGGAGAACTGGGAAGGAAAAACTTGCCCCTTATGTGGCAGCGCAGATAATACAGCCGCCACCATCGGGGAGAAGATCTATTATTTTTGCCGGGAATGCGACCTGGCTTACCTGGCGGCCGAATTCTATCCTTCCTCAGAAAAGGAGAAGGAAAGATACCTTCTCCATAACAATTCCCTGGAAGACAAGGGCTATGTGGCCATGTTGGAGGCTTTCCTGGAACGGGCTGTCCTGCCCTTTGTCGGACAGGATGTAGAGGCCCTCGATTTCGGCTGCGGCCCGGTCCCGGTCCTCCAGGTGCTTCTGGAGCGGAAGGGAATCAGGACAGATATTTATGACCCCTATTTTGCCTCGGAATTGTCGCCGCCGGGGAAGAGATACGGCCTCATCACCTGCACCGAGGTCTTGGAGCATGTGCAGGCCCCCCGGAGTGTGTGGCAGTTTTTCTGTCAACGCCTGCAGCCGGGCGGAATCCTGGCGGCCATGACTTCCTTTCGTTCTCCCTGGGAACAATTTGCCCGCTGGTGGTACCGGCAGGATTTTACCCATGTTTGTTTCTACAGCAGGCAAACCTTCCGGTGGATTGATCAACATTATCCCCTGCTTCTGGTTTTTCTGGACAATAAAAACACTGTAGTTATGAGGCGCGCTTAATTTTTTAAGCGGTACTGCCGGTTGGGGAAGGGAAGGAAGATAAAAATATCATGGTTCAGGAAGGTATTGCTCCTTGTTTTGTTGAATATTTTATTATTCAGACAGTGGCCTTCACCTTCCTGGGAAAAGGACTGGAGGGTGAAACAGTTTCAAGAACAACAGGGAAAGGAGGCGCAAATTCTTCTTCAGAAAACCCATGGGGAATAGGCGCGAACGGTGAAGCCGCAAGGTGAGACCGGGATCGCCGGAAGGGTTTGCTGCTGCTGGGAGATGAGGAGAAAAGTGGCCAAATCCTGTGTGCAGTGATAATTATCTGAAACCGAATTGAGGTGTTGATCATTGCAAAGCAGGATAGTTGATATTGCGGTGGTCGGCGGTGGGCCGGCCGGTTTGAGTGCTGCCGTAGCGGCCTGGGAAGAGGGTGTCAGGGACATATTGATTATCGACCGGGACAATGATTTGGGCGGAATCTTAAATCAATGTGTCCACCCTGGCTTTGGCCTTCATCTCTTCCAGAAGGAAATGACAGGTCCTGAATATGCCGAGCTCTATATTAAAGAGGTCAGGGAGCGCGGTATTTCTACCCTCCTGAATACCATGGTACTGGAGATAACCAAAGACCGTCGGATTTTTGCTATTAATCCCCAGGAGGGATTAATAGAGATCAAAGCCGGAGCCATTATCCTGGCCATGGGCTGCCGGGAACGGCCCCGGGGTGGGATACCGGGAACACGACCCGCCGGAATTTTTACGGCCGGTTTGGCCCAGCGCCTGGTCAACATCGAGGGTTACTTGCCCGGTAAAGAAATTGTAATCCTGGGTGCCGGCGATATCGGCATGATCATGGCCCGGCGCATGACCCTGGAGGGGGCCAAAGTGAAGGCGGTTCTGGAACTTTTGCCCTATCCGGCGGGATTAAAACGGAATGTCGCCCAGTGCCTCAATGACTTTGATATTCCCCTTTTGCTGCAGCATACAATCACAGCAATTCATGGCCAGGAAAGGGTTACGGGTGTTACAGTCTGCCGGGTTAACGACCAGGCGGAGCCGCTTTTGGAAACAGCCGAGTTTATTCCCTGCGATACGATCCTCGTTTCCATAGGTTTAATCCCGGAAACTGAACTCTGTCATACTGCTGAAATAGAACTTGATCCTGTGACCAACGGGCCGGTTGTCAATGAAAGCATGATGACATCGGTACCGGGCATTTTTGGGTGCGGAAATGTGGTTCATGTCCATGACGTTGTTGATTTTGTTACCATGGAGGGAGAAAAGGCCGGTGCTGGTGCCGCCCGTTTTGTGCAGGGAAGGAAAGGGAAGGCACAGGTAAAACAGATTCATTTTACCGCCGGGCGAAATGTGCGCTATGTCGTACCCCAATTTGCCGACCCGGTCGGGGAGGAAGAGATTACTGTCTCATTCCGTGTTAAGGATGTAGCAAGAAACGTATGGGCAAACATCTCTGCGGCAGGCAAGAAATTGAAGAGCAAAAAATTGCGGATTGCCTTGCCCAGTGAAATGATCAGGATTGACCTGGACCCCGAGGTCCTTTCCACTATAGCTCCCGGTTCCGAGGTCGAGGTCGCTGTGGAAGAGGAGGTGGTCTAGGTGAAGAAGGAAATAATCTGTATCGTTTGCCCCGTTGGCTGCACTATGGAGGTAACCGTGGAGGATGGCAAGCTGGTCCAGGTGACAGGGAATGAGTGCAAACGGGGGGAAAAATACGCAGAGCAGGAGGCCATAGCGCCCAAGAGGACTTTGGCAACAACGGTGCGGGTCAAGAACGGAATTCTTCCCCTGGTACCGGTCAAAACAGATATCCCGGTTCCGAAGGGAAAAATGAGGGAGATTACGGAACTGGTTGCTCAAGTTGAGGTGGAGGCACCTGTGAAAATCGGGAGTATTATTATCGCCGATGTATTGGGGACTGGTGCTAATATCGTCGCCACCAGGAACCTGCCGGCCCGGGAGGATAGTGTGGCCGGCTAGAGACAAACTTGAATCAGGCCGTCCCTTGAGTAAGAATCTTAAGGAGACGGCCTGTTTGTAATTAATAATAGAAAGGCACGGTGGGGTTTTCCCACCTTTTTTCATAATCAATCGATAACACTGACATTGCTGGCCTGGGGTCCCTTCGGTCCTTCGGTTATTTCAAAGGAAACCTTTTGGCCCTCGGCCAGGGTCTTAAAACCTGCGCTATTGATGGCTGTGTAGTGAACGAAGACATCACCTTGTTGATCTTCCCGCTGAATAAAACCGAATCCCTTTTCTGCATTGAACCATTTAACTGTACCCTGTTCCACTAAATAGCCTCCTTCATGTTTATTGCTATTAGTGTATCCGGGGAGCTCTACTTTATACCATTATGTTCCAAACAAATTTTTATTGTGGTAGATAGATTGTGTTTAGGGGAGTATTGGCGGAGAAGGGGAGTTTACCCCTTTTTGTCCTTATTTCGGATAAGAGGGGGTTATTCTGTCTTTTGCCTGCAGAGGAGTGTATGGACAAGCAGGGTGTGCATATAAATTAAGCAGTGGGTAGTGGAGCTGGTCGGGGAGGAGATGTGATGGAGAGGTTAACCGTAATCAAAGCTCTCCCAATATTACTCATTGTTATTTATCTATCTTCTGTACTGGCACTACCCCGGGCTTTGCCTGTCCTTCAAAATATTGTCGTGATAGCGGAAACGGAACCGGAACAACAGCTGAGAAAGGAGCTGGAAAATTTTTTTCACCAGCGCACCAGGATGCTGGTCCATGGTGAAGGAGATGGCCTGGAGGTTTTTTATGATACATGGGAAATAACCGGTGAATGGGCGCTGGAATGCGAACGGGCCAGAATTAAATATCTCCACCAGTGGGCAGAGGAAAGGAGAGTGCAACTCCTTGATGCCAGCTGCCAATTGGCGGTGGTTTCTCTGGATCTTGGAGAGGAGCGGGCCTTTGCCTCCGTCTGCCCCCATATTATCATTACATACAGGCAGGGGGACAGCAACAGGATCGATTTGATGGGAGCCAGAACCATCCACTGGTTGGAGCTGGTAAAAAAGGATAAACACTGGCTGGTACAAAAGGACTGGTTTTTAGATCCCTTTGAGGGGGACCGGGCAATTCTTTCCGCCATTGGGGAGAAAATAGAAGGAGCGACACCAGTGGCGACATGGATACCGGAGCGGGATATTGCGATAACCGGCAGCTATAACCGCCAGGCTGCTGTAAAATATGCCAACCGCTATGTAGGGGTTCGGCTGGGGCCCGGTACCGGCAGGTATAATCAGAAATACCGTGACTACAGTTTGGGAGGTGGGGATTGTGCCAATTTTGCCTCCCAGGTTTTGGCCGATGCAGAGGCGGGCGGTTTGCCCCAGGACTGGATTTGGTTTTATGGAAATGAAGGCGGGAGCCAGGCCTGGGTTCAGGCCGAAGCCTTCGTAAATTATTTCCTGGGTTCCGGGCGGGCCCAATGCATTATGCGGGGCTCATATGCCGAGGTCTCGACACCAACGGCGGAGCACCCTCAGGGTGCCATTGGAAAACTCTTGCCCGGTGATATTGTTGGGTATGAGTTTGACGGGATGATCAGCCATGTTTCCATTGTGGTGGGGCAGAATTCCGCCGGATACGTGGTGGTCAACAGCCATTCGGCCGACCGTTTCCAGGTACCCTGGGACCTGGGCTATGATCGAAACACTACCTTTTGGCTGGTCCAGATCAAGGGCTGAGAAGGAGGGTAAAAGGAATCTGGTACCCGGTCTTTCCTGGCGTGAAGGATTATTCCCAGAATAAGTTTTTCTGGAGCAGGAAAGGAGAGCCGGGGAGGCGAATAAAAGACAAGAATAGCCAGTGATGGTGATTTGAGGCTGCGGGGAGTGATTGAAATGTCCTTTGGCAAAGGATACATTCAGGTCTATACCGGTAATGGCAAGGGCAAAACCACAGCTGGCATCGGGTTGGCCATCAGGGCCCTGGGGGCGGGGAAGAAGGTACTTTTTCTCCAGTTTATGAAGGATAGGGTGTACAGTGAGCATAAACTCCTTCCCCAGGTTTCGCCTGCAATCACTGTCCAGACCCTCGGTAAGCCTTTTTTTATTGCCCGGGAAGGGGATCTGGATCAGGAGAGCCTGGAAAAATGGCAGGACAAGGTGGTTATTTTCCCGCCGGGGAATCCCCCGCCCGAATATGTTGCCCTTTTGCAGGATGGACTGCAAAGGGCCCGGGCAGCCCTGGTCGGAGGAGAATATGACCTGGTTGTACTGGATGAAATCAATGTCGCCATGTATTATGACTTAATACCGGTTGCCGCTGTCCTGGAAATATTGCGGGAAAAGGCAGATGGCGTGGAAGTTGTCCTTACCGGCAGGAATGCCCCGCCGGAGATAATTGAATGTGCCGATCTTGTTACAGAGATGCGGGAAGTAAAGCATTATTACAATCAAGGTGTAAATGCCCGGAAGGGTATTGAGAGTTGAGGAGGGAGACCTTTTAAGGCTAAAGCAGGCCAGTCCAGTAAGATAGGGAGGGAAAACAATGATACGTTATGGGAAGGACATGGTCCGGGAAGTAAAGGAAAGACTCCGGGAAGGAAAGGGTGAAGTAGAAATAGTCCACGCCTTTACCCGGGAGGAATTGACGGGTAAAGCCCGCCTGTGCGCCCTTATCCGGATCCCGCCGGGAAATTCCATCGGCTATCATCCCCATGTGGGGGAGGAGGAAATCTACTATATCCTCCGGGGTCAAGCCACCGTTAATGACAACGGTAATATCCAGGTAGTTGGACCCGGTGATGCCGTTTTAACCGGTGGCGGTGCCAGTCATTCCATTGAAAACACGGGGGAAGAGACCCTGGAATTTTTCGCCGTTATCCTTCTTTACGCATAAAGGAGTATTGGGGAAGCCCACCTGGGTTTCCCCCTTTGCATATTAGGGCCTTTTTGACAGTTGACAGTTTTTTCTCATCTGCTAATAAAGAGCTGTCCTTTTGGTAAGATAATAGAAGATGGTTCAATACTGAAAGAGGTGTAATATATGCTGCTGGACCTGGAACCGATACTATTTAGAATTGGCCCCTTGGCCGTAAGATGGTATGGGGTGATGATGGCCCTTTCCATGGTAATCGGGTTTTACTATCTACTGAAACATGGAGCAAAATTAGGTCTTAGCGAAGAATTCCTTTCCAACCTGGCCCTCCTGGTGGTCCTTGCCGGTATTGTAGGAGCCCGGGCCATTTATGTCCTTACCAACTGGTCCTATTATGCCGCCCGGCCGTTGGAGATAGTGCAGATATGGCAGGGCGGGTTGTCCTTTCATGGTGGTCTCTTGGGAGGCCTGGTGGTGGGCAAGATCTATCTGGACCGGCACGGTGTCTTATGGGAGGCAGTGGCAGATCTTGTTGTACCGGGATTGGCTGTTGGTTATATCCTGGTGCGGATTGCCAATATATTCAACCAGGAAATCTTGGGCCGTCCCGCCTTGCTGTTACCCTTTGCCCGGCATCCGACCCAGATTTATGGCTCCCTCATTGGTGCGGCTGTACTGGTGATTCACAATTACCTGGCCCGTCGTAATCCCCCGCCCGGTTTTTTATTTTGGGCTTTCATTTTTTCTTATTCCCTGCTGCGGGGCCTGGTTGAGGAAACCTTCCGGGAAAATCCCCTTTATTTCTGGGGGTATGTAAACAATCAATGGGGCTTCGGCTTCTTCACTCTGACCCAGCTTATTACCCCGCCCCTTTTGCTATTGGCCTGGGTAATGATGCAGAGGGCCATGGCGAGGGAGAAAGGGGTAGAGGCCGCTAATTCAAAGCAAAAATAATAATTTTCCCCGGAAAATAGCATGCTAAAAAAAGAAATGTCATGGTGCTGTTTGGAGGTGAGGGAGCATGGCAGAATATATTGTTGAGGTTGATGCCCAGGGAAAGGTTGACATTCCCCTGGAAATCAGGAAGAAATTGCAGGTGGAGGAAGGAGACAACTTGATATTCCGGGCGAAGGAAGGAAAGATCGAGGTGGAAAAACTCCCTATGGATATCGATGATTACGGGGAGTCCCTGTCAATGGTTGGTATAGTTGAAATTTAAACGGTAAATAGTATAATATGGAAAAGTGCTTGGCCCTGTGAAGAAAAATGAGGGGGGATGTTCACATGAAGATGTATGTCGATCAGGATTTGTGTATAGCTTGTGGTGCCTGTATTAACATTTGCCCGGCGGTTTTTGATTGGAATGATGACGGGAAGGCAGAGGCGGTGAAGGAAGAAATCCCGGAGAATGTTGAGGGTGATGCCTACGAGGCTATGGAAAGCTGTCCGGTGGATGCCATCAAAGAAGCTTAGGAACAAAACTGTACTGGAGACTGGAGGCTGCTGCAGGGGCAGCCTCCAGTAATTTTTTTCGCATAGTATTTTAATTCGCCAGCGGCGTTTTTTTCTCCGCCAGAGTTCTTCTGACCTCTTCGCGTTCAGTTGTCGGCTGGCGGCAGGCAAAGTTTTCACAGATGTAATAGGTGGTTTTACCCTCTAGTGGTCGCATTTTAGCGGTAAAGGGGGCAAGGGCTTTCAACTCTTCCGCGTCTTTTCCCTCGCTTCGGTAGAGGAAAGTGGTAGTGGGGGCAAAGATTCGGGTCAAAGGTGCCAACTCTCGCCGCAGCTTTTCTCCCGATTGGGCTGCCGCCACAACCACATCCCGGCCGGGAGCAAGGGCGAAGTGAAGGGCTGTTAGGAAGAAAGTGTAGCCGGCGGGGTAGCGGCTGACAGTGCCGGAAAAGGTTCGGAACAAGGCTTTCGCCCGGTCTGTGAATTCCTCCCGGCCGGTCAGGCGGGCCAACCGGAGAAGGTTGAGGGCGGAGATGGAATTGCCCGACGGAATGGCGCTGTCATAGACTTCTTTGGGGCGAGTCAGGAGTTCCTCACTGTCACGGCCGGTGAAAAAGTATCCCCCTTGTCTTTCATCCAAGAAGAGCCGGTCCTGTTCTTCCTGCAGCGTCAGGGCACGCCGGAGCCAGGCTGGTTTCTGGTCTGCCTGGTAAAGTTCCAGCAGGGCCCAGATGAGGGTGGCGTAATCGTCAAGATAACCCGGGTAGGCTGCTTCCCCGTTTCGGTACCGGGCCAGGAGGCGGCCCTCTTTCTTGCGCAGGTGGGTCCAGATAAATTCCAAGGCCCGGGCGGCTGCTTCCAGGTATCTGGACTCAGAAAGAATCCTGGCTCCCATGGCGAGGGCGGCAATCATCAGACCATTCCAGGAAGTAAGGATCTTATCGTCCTTGTGGGGGTGAATGCGCTTCTCCCGGGCGGCAAAGAGCCTTTGGCAGGCACCGGCAAGGTGGTCTTCTTCCCGCGGATCCCCGGCTGTAATCAGCGCCTCCCCGCGGACCCGGTTTAAGATATTCTTGCCCGCGAAATTCCCTGCCTCGGTAACCCCGTACCAGCGGCAGAATTCTTCTCCCAGGTCAGTGCCCAGGATTGCCTTGATTTCTGCCGGGGTCCAGGTATAGAATTTTCCCTCTTCCCCTTCCGAATCGGCATCTTCCGCGGTGTAGAAGGCACCGTCGGGGGAAGTCATATCCCGCAGGACATAGGCGAAGATCTCCCGGGCAATCCGGGCGAAACGTTCTTTGCCGGTAACCTGATAACCTTCCAGATAGGCCATGGCCAGGAGGGCGTTGTCATACAGCATTTTTTCAAAATGGGGGACAAGCCATTTCTGATCGACTGAATAGCGGGCAAAGCCATATCCCAGGTGGTCATAGATACCGCCGCGGTGCATGGACTCCAGGGTTTTTTTCACCATGGAAAGGGCTTTTTTATCACCGGACCAGTACCAGTAGCGGAGGAGGAAGAGGAGGTTGTGGGGGGTGGGAAACTTGGGCACAGAGCCGAAACCGCCGTAAGTTTCATCATAGTTTTCTTGGAGGGAATGGTAGGCTTCCTGCAGGGTATACTCCCCCAGTTCTCCCCGGTGCAGATCCTGGGGTTGGGATTGGAGGGCTTTTGTCATTTGCTCACCGGCTTTAATAAGTTCTTCCCGGTTGGTTATCCATTGCTCGTGGATCGTCGCCAGGATGTCTAACAGTCCCGGCCGGCCGAACTTACTCTCCTTTGGGAAATAGGTGCCGGCGTAAAATGGTTTTTTCTCCGGGGTCATAAATATGGTCAGGGGCCAGCCCCCCTGTCCCGTTATGGCCTGGCAGGCCAGCATATAGATATGGTCTATATCCGGTCGCTCCTCCCGGTCCACCTTGATGGCCACAAAACATTTGTTCAGTATTTCCGCAACTTCCTCATCTTCAAAGGATTCCCTTTCCATCACATGGCACCAATGGCAGGTGGAATAACCGATAGAAAGGAAAATTGGTTTATCTTCTGCTTTAGCCCTGGCAAAGGCCTCTTCTCCCCAGGGGTACCAATCTACCGGGTTGTGGGCGTGTTGAAGAAGGTAGGGGGATTTTTCCTTTATTAATCTATTGGCTGTTTTTGTACCGGTTGTCATAGCGCCACTCCTTAGGGTAAGGTAGATATTACAGTTCTAGTATTACCGATAAGAGGTATGTTATTTAGTATTAACACACTTGGTTCCTGTGTAAATATGTTTATGCAAAAGATATAAGGTCATGGGTTTGGAAGACAGTTAGTGGAATGTCTTCCCTGGTCAGTAGGGTTTTTGGGGAAGAAATTATAGAGAATCCTCGCAGTATTTCCCGGCTGTTCTATAGGGCTTTTTCTTTACCCATACCTCACAGCCTTGGAAGGGGTTTGCGGTACCAAGATATAGTTTTTCTTCTTCAGACACAAACAGCATCCTGACGCCATAGTTGTAAGGATTGCCAAAACCGTCCGCTCAGACATATCCCCGGGGAGGCCCAGGTGGATTTTGGCGCAGCCGAGTTTTATGAAAGGGGCACCAGGCATAAAGGTCATTACCTGAACATCTCCTTTCCGCACAGTAACGGCGGCTATCTC
>DUVO01000050.1 GCA_012841005.1 Bacillota bacterium
ATTAAAAGACTGTCCTTTATACGTTATATTGATTTTTTGCGCTCCTTTTTATTTGTGCTCTCATTGTTCTTATTGAAAGTTAGTGACATGGAATTAGTCATGTTTTGGAGTTTTATTGTGGGCAACATAATCTACTATGCAGTTGGGATAACAATGGCTTTTGTACTGAAAGACAACAGGGCCTTCTGCAAATACATCTGCCCCTTAACTGTATTCTTAAAACCAGCCAGTTATTATTCCCTTCTCAGAATTAAAACAGACGGCCAAAGGTGTATTTCTTGCGGGAAATGCAGAGAAGTGTGTTCCATGGATGTAGATATCCTGGAGAATAAAAGGAGCAGGGAAAACGGGACGGAGTGCATTTTATGCCTGGAATGTGTGAAGGCTTGTCCCAAAGGGGCCGTTTATTTATGAGGGTCAAAGGGGTACCGGGGAATATCATTTTTTATTCGTCCACTTAACCTAAATTTACTTTAATAGTGGTATAATAATTATTATAATTTGCAGGGTAAAGTTGTATTTTCCTGCATAAGCAGATTTACCGCGGAAAGGGGAATTCTATGCTGAAGAAGAAGTTGGTGTTGGTAATTCTAAATGTGGTAATTGTACCTTTATTATTTAGCTTTACCGCTAAGGCGGAATTTGAGTCTGCTGCTGATGCTGCGGTTCTGATGGAATTTGCCAGTGGGAATATCCTGTACGAGAAAAACGCTGCCGTGGCCAAACCACCGGCGAGCATTACCAAGTTAATGACCCTTCTGTTGGCCTTCGAGGCTATTGATGAGGGAACAGTTACCTGGGAAACCCCGGTAATGGTATCGGAAAAGGCGTGGCGGATGGGCGGATCCCAGATGTTTTTAGAGGTTGGAGATGAGGTCAGTTTTAAGGACCTTGTTACAGGTATTTCGGTGGTATCGGCAAATGATGCCTGTGTGGCGGTGGCGGAACATCTTGCGGGAAGTGAAGCCGTCTTTGTCGAAAACATGAATGCAAAGGCAAAGGAGATTGGCTTACAGCATACTACCTTTAAAAACGCCACCGGCCTTTCCGCCGAGGGACATGTTATGAGCCCTCTGGATATTGCGATATTGTCCCGGTATCTCATTACAAACTACTCGCAAGTTCTGGAATTTGAATCCCAAAGGGAGTTTACCTATAACGATATTAAGCAGTACAATAGGAATCCTTTGCTGGGGTCATACAGTGGTGCCGATGGCCTCAAAACCGGCTGGACTGAGGAAGCGGGATACTGCCTTTCCGCCACTGCCGAGAGGGAAGGCATGCGGCTTATTGCGGTGATTTTAAATACCGACAGCGAAAGGGAAAGACTTGTTGCCGCCGAGGAAATCCTTGATTACGGTTTCTTAAATTATCAATTACACGAAGCGGTGGCAGAGGGGCAAATAATCCAGGAGGTACCGGTCGCCAACGGCCGGCAACTAACTGTACCGGTGAAGGCTGCTACAAAAGTTGCTGTGCCCCTGCGGAAAACAATGATTGAGGATCTTGAACAGGTAGTGATAGTGGAGGATGGGATTAAAGCGCCCATTGAGAAGGGAGAAACCCTGGGTAAATTGGAAATAAAACTTGCCGGGGAAGTGGTGGGTGAAACAGAACTTGTTGCTGCTGAAGATGTAAGCAGGGCCAACATATTTGTGCGATTTTTCCGGTGGCTCCTGAGCCTAATCAGAATTAGGCCGGCAGCGTAGGAAGTAAATATTAAACAAAAATAATCCAGCGTCATTTTAGCGCTGGGTTATTTAATTTTATAATGCTCTGGACATGTAAGCTACTAACAGGTATAATGAACTAGTAAATTACTAAATTACTAATTAACTAAGGAGGATGGGTGATGAAGATACCGACTACATTGAAGCATAAACCAGTCATCATTTCGGAGAACTACGAAAATGTCGATGGCAGGTATGCCTATAATTCCGAGGCAAAGGGCCTTTCCCTGGGATTGGCCCAATGGAATGACCGGGGCAAGGTTGATATTTCGGCCAAAGTGTGGCGCCACACTGGGGAAAAATGGTCCCGCCAGTCGGAAGAATTACCCCTGCACCGGGTACTTGACCTAGCCATCCTTGTCTGCCGGTCACTGCAGCATTTCCGGGAGGCGTACCGGTATGAGAAACTATATGACCCTGAGAAACCTGTTATTGACAGGGTGGGACTGCAGGGTGATGCTATGACGGTAGCAGTATGCACCGATAATGAGAGAATTGATGAGGATATCAAACTATTCCGTGAAGCCCTCAGTAAGGATGATGAGCTTATCGGAGAACGCCTCCGTACGCTTGCCAGGATTTTGAAGGAAATGGGGTATTGATGAATGGATCGGAGAAAGGAACTTAAAGCACGATACAAGCAGATGAAACCGGATATGGGGTTATTTGTTATCCGCTCTAAGGTTAATGATAAGTGTTATATAGAGGCGGCTACAGATATAAAGAGCAGGGTTAACAGCACCAAATTTAAACTGAATTACGGCAATCATCCCAACAGAGAACTGCAAAAAGAATGGCAGGAACATGGAGAAGCCAGTTTCTCCATTGCGGTGCTGGAAAAACTGGAATACGATAAAGATGAAACAAAGACGGATTACAGTGAAGAGTTGGCTTTATTAAAGATGATTTGGGAAGAGAAGTT
This sequence comes from Bacillota bacterium, assembly GCA_012841005.1. GTDB lineage: Bacteria > Bacillota > DTU030 > DTU030 > DTU030 > DTU030. Next base: position 2,653 of record DUVO01000050.1, read on the forward strand.
ACTACAAAAAGGTATAAAGTTTTATCGCTAGCAGACCTATCCTGTTTTATGCAAGTAATAAATTAGATATCGATATTCAACAGTGAGCCCAGCCTGGGAACGGCCTGTATTTGAGTGGAATAGGCAGGATTCAGGGGAGGGATCTGGAAATATATGTTTGTATACTCCACTGGTCCAAACGTTGTTCTATCCCATACTGCTCCTGCTCTTCTTGGATGGGGTTTCTCATGGATACATATAATCCTTTGGCTGGGTAAACGGCGGCGAAGAATACTTCCTTAAGATCTCCAGGGAAGTGCCCAGCTCATAATTGGTAAGGGAGATGAAGATTTTGAAGAGAAGTAAGGATTATTTTCGCGGCTGCCTTCTGGGTGGGGCCATCGGTGATGCCCTGGGACACCCGGTGGAGTTTTTGAGCCTGGCGGAGATAAAGGGGCGCTACGGCCCCGGGGGGATCAGGGATCTGGCAGTGGGGCCCGGGGGGAAGGCCGAAATAACCGACGATACCCAAATGACTCTATTTACCGCCGAGGGATTGCTCCGGGCCGAGGTGCAGAGGAAGGAAAAGGGAAGCAGCCACCTGCCCACTGTTGTTTATCATGCCTATCTGCGATGGCTCCATACCCAGGGCTACCCCCGGGAAGAGGAAAGAGGGGAACTGTATGACGGGTGGCTGCTTGCGGAAGAGGCGCTGCACGCCCGGAGAGCACCGGGTACAACCTGCCTGTCGGCCCTGTTGAGCGGCAAAATGGGTACTATAGAGGAGCCGGTCAATGACAGCAAGGGCTGCGGTGGTGTCATGCGTTCGGCGCCGGTGGGATTGCTGTACCCCAAAGAAGAGGCTTTCCCAATTGCCTGTGAGTGTGCCGCCGTAACCCACGGCCATCCCAGCGGGTACTTTGCCGCCGGTGCTCTGGCCTGGATTATTGCCGCCCTTATTGAAGGAGAGGAAATCGAAGGTGCGGTGGAAGGGGCCCTGGCGAAATTGGCGCGATATAGGGAGAGCGGTGAATGCCGGGCGGCAATTACGAAGGCAGTGGAGCTGGCGACCGGTTCTGAAGTGCCCGAAAGGGCGGTAGAAATGCTGGGGGAAGGCTGGGTGGGAGAAGAAGCCCTGGCCATTGCCATCTACTGTGCCTTAAAATCCGGAGGGGATTTTGTAAGGGGTCTTATTTTAGCGGCCAACCACGGGGGGGATAGCGACAGCACCGCGGCCATAACGGGAAATATCCTGGGTGCCTACCTGGGCCTGCCAGCAATTCCGGGGGAATGGCTGGCGAGAATCGAGTTGGACCGGGTCTTATTCCAGATGGCCGATGATCTACTACTTGGCTATCAGGACTCAGAGGAATGGCGACGGAAGTATCCGGGCTGGTGATTGCCTGTTGCCTTTAACCTGGCTCAAAGGGCCGGAGAATTCTTTTCGGAATTTACTTAGTTTGCGGGAACAATAGCGGCGGCCGGGCAGTCATAGAAGTAGAGACTAGAGCGGTGAGTTTGCTGCGTTTTTCAATGGTAATCCGGTGGGTTACAGGGGGGTTGCGGAGCCTTACTAAAAGGAGGAATGGTCCCGGTGATTAAAAAAACCTGTGTCTGGGTCCTCTGTATGCTTTTTTTCCTCACCACTGTTGCCACCGGCTGTGCCGGAAACAATCCTGGAGGGGGAGAAAGAGACATAGGAGAAATAGTGGAACCGCCGCCGGCCCTGGCTGTGGAATTTGCCTCCTACCGGGAGGTGCCGGTGGATTTTTCCCCGGCGGTGGAGCCCTACCAGGTGGAAGAGGGCCTGGCCAATGTAACCAACAGGGAGATGTTTTATCTTTCTCCCGCGGCGGAAAGGTTATTGGTGGAGAACGGCTTTGTGGTGGTGCCCGATACCCAGCGTGAGTTTTTTATCCTGTATGAGATGAATCGTTATAAACCGGTCCCCAGCTTTATCACCACCGATTCAATTCTGCACAACTACCACCTCTTCTTCAGCCATCTCCTGCGGGTTATAGAGAAGGAGCAGCTGGCCCCAGCCCTGCAAGAGCTTACCCGGGCCATGCTCTCCGAGTCGGAAAAACAGTATGAAGTCCTCAAGGGGACAGAATGGGAAAATGCCGCCGCCCGGAACCGGGCCTTCTTTGCCGTGGGCGGAAGGCTTTTGGACCCGGAGTTTCCTGTGCCGGAACCGGTGCAGGAGAAAGTGGCAGAAGAGCTGAAGCTGATTGAAGCCCAGGCAGGCATCCAGGCTTCTCCTCTCATGAATATGGGGCAGGATCTGGAAGCACCTGAGGCCCTGCAGGAGGATTACTCCCAGTACATAGTCCGGGGCCACTATAGCAGCAGCGAACTTCTCCAGTCCTACTTCAAGGCTATGATGTGGTACGGGAGGATGACCTTCCGCCTGAAAAGTGAGGATGAGACCAGATCGGCCCTTCTCATGACCCTGGCCCTGAACCAGGGGGATAACGCCCAGAAATGGGACGCTATCTACCAGCCTACTACCTTCTTTGTCGGGAAAAGCGACGACCTGTCCTACCTGGAATACCGGGATCTGCTGGCAGAGATCTACGGCCAGGGGGCCGGGCTGGAGGAGATTGTGGCTGATGAAGAAAAATGGGAAACTTTCCGGGCAAAGGTGTCAGAGCTGCGCCCTCCCGTGATAAACTCCATTCCCATCTTCGAAGAAGAAATACAGCCCGACCGCACCGGGGAAATCATGGGTTTTCGGTTTATGGGTCAGCGTTTTACCCTGGATGCGGCCATTTTCCAGCGGCTGGTCTACCGGGAGGTGCAGGAAAACCGTCGGGCGGAGCGGCGGATGCTGCCCCGAGCCCTGGATATCCCCGCCGCCATGGGTTCTGTGGAGGCTTATAACATCCTGGCGGAGGCAGGGGAAACCGATTACCGTGGCTATAGCGAAAATATGGGCAAAATCCAGGCATTTATTGCCGGCCTGGGACAGGACACCTGGACCCAGAACCTGTACTGGAGCTGGCTCTATACCCTCAATCCCCTGTTGGCCGAAAAGGGGGAAGGGTATCCCTCCTTTATGAACAACCGGGCCTGGACCAGAAAGGAGCTCAACACCTTTCTGGGGAGCTGGACGGAGCTCAAGCATGATACCATCCTCTATGCCAAGCAGGTCTATGCCGAGATGGGGGGCGGTGCCGAAGATGTGGACGACCGGGGCTATGTGGAGCCCAACCCCCACCTCTACGCCCGCCTGGCCGCTCTGGTAGCTATGACCAGGGATGGCCTTGCCGCCCGGGCGCTCCTGGGTGAAAGGGACCGGGAGAGCCTGGATCGGCTGGAAGAGCTAGCCCTGGCCCTGAAGACTATTTCAGAGAAGGAACTTTCCAATGTTCCCCTCACCGAAGAGGAATATGACCTGATCCGCTCCTACGGCGGGCAGCTGGAGCATTTCTGGCTGGAGGCCCTGCGGGATGAAGGGATAGATCACCGCTCGG
>DUVO01000223.1 GCA_012841005.1 Bacillota bacterium
CGCTTTGAAGCTTATCGACGAAGACCAAAAGCTGCTGGCAGCGATGAAGAAATACTTAGAGTTCGACCTGATGGAAAATCCAGAAGTGACCGCGGCGGTGGAAAAGGCGCAGGAGATTCTGAGCGAGGCGGGTATCAGTCCGGAAACGCTGCGCGACCGCATCGTGTCCCGCATCGTCAAGCGCGCCGAGCGGATATGCAGACAGGCGGTGAAGATTGAGAACGACAAGTACAACCAGACCGACCGCCGTATTGATAAAATACTCACCTCAAAGGTTTTCGGAATACCCATCATGCTGGCGCTGCTGGGCCTGGTGTTCTGGATCACGATCGCCGGCGCGAACGTGCCTTCCTCGCTGCTCGCGGACGGACTTTTCTGGATAGAGGACCAGCTGACAGCCTTAATTATGCAGTGGGGCGCGCCCGAATGGCTGCATGGCGTGCTGGTGCTCGGTATATACAGGACGCTGGCCTGGGTGGTGTCCGTGATGCTGCCGCCGATGGCGATATTCTTTCCGCTGTTTACGCTGCTGGAAGACCTCGGCTACCTGCCCCGGGTGGCGTTCAACATGGATAAGTTCTTCAAAAAGGCGTGCGCCTGCGGCAAACAGGCTCTCACAATGTGCATGGGGTTTGGCTGCAACGCGGCGGGCGTCGTCGGCTGCCGCATCATCGAATCACCGCGCGAGCGGCTGATCGCCACCATCACCAACAACTTTGTGCCGTGCAACGGGCGGTTTCCCACGCTGATTGCGATCATCACCATGTTTTTCGCCGCCTCTGCCGCCGGGCTGTTTCAGTCGGTTATCTCGGCGTTGATGCTGGTGGGCGTCATACTGCTGGGCATCGTCATGACGCTGCTTATTTCCAGGCTGCTGTCCAAAACGATACTGAAAGGCTTGCCCTCTTCGTTTACGCTGGAGCTGCCGCCTTACCGCAAGCCGCAGGTGGGCAAGATCATCGTCCGGTCGATATTTGACAGGACGCTGTTTGTGCTGGGGCGTGCGGTGATGGTGGCCGCGCCGGCCGGCTTGCTCATCTGGGTAATGGCCAACATCCATGTGGGGGATATAAGCCTTCTGGCACACTGCGCAGGTTTCTTCGACCCGTTCGCCCGGCTCATCGGCCTGGACGGGTTTATTCTAATGGCATTCATATTGGGCTTTCCCGCCAATGAAATCGTGGTGCCTATCGTTATCATGAGCTATATGGCGACGGGCAGCCTGCTGGAGCTGGACTCGCTGGACCAGTTGCGCCAGCTGCTGGTGTCCAACGGCTGGACATGGCTGACGGCGCTGTGCACGATGCTGTTTTCGCTGATGCACTGGCCGTGCGGCACCACGTGCTGGACGATAAGAAAGGAAACGCAGAGCTGGAAGTGGGCGGCGGTCTCCTTCCTGGTGCCGACGGCTGCAGGTATAGCGGTGTGCTTTGTCGTCGCAAGCGCCGCCCGTCTGTTGGACCTGGTTTAGTCCGCCTGCAGAATGGGGAGACAGTTATACTAATAACCAGTCCTTGTTATTAGGGGATATTCGCTCTCCACGCGGGAGCGGTGGATTGAAATCGTCTTTGCCCTGCGCGTCGGCGCACATCTGTTGACAGGCTATAAAATCATTTGCTTTGTTTATTTACGGTACCCAATTGCTCGCATCTGCTTATGTGGGAAACTTTAGCAACGCTGACGGCATTACCGTTGACGCGCAGGGGAATGTTTACGTTTGGGGGTCAACGATTCATTTACCATGATAGTATGCTTTTTGATGCTGGGAATACACGACTTCTTGCCCAATCCTCATGGGGGAGACCTCAACTCCCTCGAAAGCCTGAGGTGGTACAGGCAGAGGCGAGAAGCTTATTTCAGCAAATACAAAAGACTTCCAGATTGGGTTCAACTTATTCGTCATATTCGATTGGGGATAAGCGTTTGCTAATATTAATTACTTGGATGATTTTTTGAAAAGGAATACTTCAAAGAGGTGTTCATATGAACCAAGCTCTTGCTAAGCAACCTGATATGACCATTGGATAACAGAGTATGGTCTACACAGTAAAACGATAGGCAGGCGGAATTTTTATCTGCCTGCCCTGAGCATATCTTTACCGCAGCTTTTCCACGGGGTCGACCGTGGACGCAATCTTTAGCGCATAGGAATTCCTGTTTGCGATGTCCTCGTCCGTCACTAGGTGGTAGTCCAGCAGCCTGCCGGCGTCGTATCCGGTGTGCAGGAAGTTGATTTTGGCGAGCGCCTGGCTCCATCCGTCCAGCCAGCTTGTCA
>DUVO01000031.1 GCA_012841005.1 Bacillota bacterium
CCTGGATAAACTGGGGAACCTGGCCCAGACCATCAAGGATACGGCCCTTTGCGGTCTTGGTCAGACAGCTCCCAACCCGGTACTGACAACCCTTCGTTATTTCCGGGACGAGTATGAGGCCCACATCAGGGACAAGAAGTGCCCGGCAGGGGTTTGCCACAACCTTTTAACCTACTATATCGACCCGGACCTGTGCCGGGGTTGTACCGCCTGTGCCCGGGTATGTCCGGTAGGGGCCATCAGCGGGGAAGTTAAAAAACTCCATAGCATTGACCAGGACAAGTGCATCAAGTGTGGTGCCTGTAAGGATACCTGCCGTTTTGCGGCCATTAAATTAAAATAGTTGGTTTTTCTGAGTTTATTAAAGGGAGGGAGGGACTGTGAAAACAGTCAATCTAACCATTGACGGACGTCCCGTGTCTGTACCCCAGGGCACATCGATACTGGAGGCTGCCCGGCAAGCGGGGATTGCAATCCCGACCCTTTGTCATGAAAATGACCTGAGTATTGCCGGTGCCTGCCGGATGTGTATAGTCGAGGTGGAAGGCAATAAGAAGAACCTGCCGGCTGCCTGTGCCCAACCGGCTATGGAGGGTATGGTGGTCCATACCAACAGTCCCAAGGTCAGGGAGGCAAGGAAGGTTATTCTCGAGCTGATGGTGGCCAACCATCCCCTGGACTGCTTGACCTGTGAAGCCAACGGAAAATGCAAGCTCCAGCAGTACTGCTATGAATATGGGGTTAAGGAATCCAGTTTTACCGGAGAGAAGCGCCGTTTTACTGTCGATGATGGTAACCCCTTTATCGAGCGGGACCTGGAAAAATGCATCCTCTGCGGCAAATGCGTCCGGGTTTGTCACGAGGTTCAGGGTGTTGGCGCCATTGACTACACAGGGCGCGGCTTTGACACTAAAGTGACAACCTTCATGGACAAGGGCCTGGCCGAATCTCCCTGTGTTTCCTGCGGCCAGTGCATCTACATGTGTCCTGTTGGAGCCCTGACGGCAAAACCCAGCAAGGGAAAAGGACGGGATTATGAGGTTGAAAAGGTGGTTACCACCTGCGGTTACTGCGGGGTCGGCTGCCAGCTTGCCTTAAATGTAAAGGATGATCGAATCGTTGGCGTAACTAACCTGCCCGACAGCCACAACCAGGGTTACCTCTGTGTTAAAGGCCGGTTTGGGTATGATTTTGTGGACAGCCCCGACCGCCTGATCAGTCCCCTGATTAAGGAAAACGGGGAGTTCCGGGAGGCCTCCTGGGAGGAAGCACTGGACCTGGTCGCGCAAAAACTGGGTGAGGTAAAGGCGCAATATGGACCTGATGCTATTGCCGGCCTATCTTCTGCCCGGGTTACCAATGAGGAGAACTATCTCTTTCAAAAATTCTTCCGCGCAGTTGTCGGCACCAACAATGTCGACCACTGCGCCCGGTTGTGACACGCTCCCACTGTGGCCGGTCTGGCTACTGCCTTTGGAAGCGGCGCAATGACCAACAGCATTGAAGAGATCGAAAAGGCCAATGTAATTCTGGCGGTGGGAACCAATACCACCGAAGCCCATCCCGTAATTGCCACCCGGGTTCATAAGGCCAAGACCCGGAATGGAGCCAAACTGATCGTCATCGACCCCCGGAAGACGGAGATGGCGGCCAGGGCCGACATCTGGCTGCGGCCCTACCCGGGGACTAACGTGGCCGTCTTCAATGGTTTACTCCATGTGATTATTGCTGAAGGTCTTACTGATGATGAATTTATTGCCCGGCGGACGGAAAACTTTGCTGCCGTCAAGGAAGCTGTTGCTCCCTATACACCGGAAGAAGTGGAAAGAATCAGCGGGGTTCCCGCTGCTGATCTGGTGGCGGCGGCCCGGCTTTACGGTCAGGCAGAGAGAGGCTCAATTCTCTATACCATGGGGGTAACCCAGCACACAACGGGCACCGAAGGAGTCCTGGCTGTTGCCAACCTGGCCCTGGCCACCGGCAACCTGGGCAAGGAGGGAACCGGGGTCAATCCCCTCCGGGGTCAGAACAACGTACAGGGTGCCTGTGATATGGGAGCCCTCCCCAATTTTTTCACCGGTTACCAGAAGGTAACGGATTCCGCCGTCCGGGAGAAATTTGCCCGGGCCTGGGGAGTACCGGAATTGCCGGGTAAAGAGGGTCTGAAAATCGGTGAGATCATCGAGGGTGCCGGTGCAGGAAAAGTGCGGGCCCTGTATATAATGGGGGAAAACCCCATGCTCAGTGACCCTGACATCACCCATGTGGAAGCCTGCCTCAAGAACTTGGACTTTCTTGTGGTCCAGGATATCTTCCTGACGGAGACGGCCCAGTTGGCCGACGTGGTTCTCCCGGCAGTTTCCTTTGCCGAGAAGGAAGGTACCTTCACCAATACGGAGCGCCGGATTTCCCGGGTGCGCCGGGCAGTAAGGCCCAGGGGCCGGGCAAAACCTGACTGGGAGATCATATCTGCCCTGGCGGCGAGAATGGGTTATGAAATGAATTACGAAGGACCCGAAGACATCATGGCGGAAATAGCCGCCCTCACTCCCAGCTATGCCGGTATCACCTATCCCCGGCTGGAAAAGGGCGGGCTGCAGTGGCCCTGCCCTGATAAGGAGCATCCCGGTACCAAATACCTGCACAAGGGGAAATTTGCCCGGGGTCTGGGTCTCTTCAACCCGGTTGTCTACAAGCCCTCGGCTGAGCTCCCCGATGAGGAATATCCCTTCTATCTAACAACCGGGCGGATCCTCTACCACTATCATACCGGGACCATGAGCAGACGGGTGGAGGGGCTCAATGCCATCGCTCCCTGTGGTCTTCTGGAAATCAACCCGTCCGATGCGTGTCAACTGGACATAAAGGACGGAGATGTGGTACGGGTGGTTTCCCGGCGTGGCAGTATTATGCCCCAGGTGGAGATTACCGACAGGGTTGCCCCCGGGGTGGTATTTCTTAACTTCCACTACAAGGAAGTGGCTGCCAACACATTGACCAATGCTGTCTATGACCCTATTTCCGGAATTCCGGAATACAAAGTAAGTGCAGTAAGGGTCGAAAGAAGATAAGTGCAGGTTTGACTTGTAAGCAGGGGGTTTTCCCCCTGCTTAACCTGAAATTATTTGCTATTATTAGTGTATTATAGCGACTATCCGACTGCAGCCTGCGGAACCGGTAGACGGGGCATCTGTCTATAGTTTGTGGCAGAAGGGGTGTTTGGCGATGGCCGGAATCATCCTGGCCGGGGGGAAGGGAAAACGTTTGGGTGGGCCCGGTAAAGCCCTCCGGCAACTGGCTGGAAAGCCCCTCCTCGAGTGGGTTAGGGAAAGATTGGCGCCCTTGTTCCCTGAAATAATTCTGGTGACCAATACTCCGGAATCGTACTCCTTTTTCCCCGGACGGGTTGTCACTGACCTACATCCCCACCGGGGTCCCCTGGGGGGGATTGAAGCCGGCATCCTGGCGGCAGAGGAACCCATCAACTTTGTCACCGGGTGTGACATGCCTTTTTTAAACCAGAGGCTGATCAGGCGGATGCAGGCCTACACCAGGGACTACGATGTGGTGATCCCCCGTCTGGGTTCCTTTATTGAACCCCTCCATGCCTTCTACAGCCGGCAGACCCTGTTCTTGATCCGGAAACTGCTCCGGGAAGGAAACTATAAACTGAGCAACTTGCTGGCGGCACCCTTGAAGGTGTATTATATGAATGAGGAAGAGATCAGGGTTTTGGATCCCAGGGGTTTGAGTTTCTTCAATGTCAATACCCCGGCGGATTTGGCAAGGGCAGTCGAAATAATGGAGGAGGAAGCCGGTTACAGTGAATCCTGTAGATACTTTTGATATTCTAAGGTACAAGGATGGGGAGTGGTTGCCCCAAGGGGACCTGGTCATCAGGGAGGCACCCGTTACCATCTATGTCAACGGCCAGGAGCTGGTTACCATGCTGGCTACTCCTCAATATCTCGACGAACTGGCCCTTGGTTACCTGTATGCCGAAGGTTTCCTGGCGGGTATCCGGCAGGTGGAGAAGGTAGCTGTTGACCGGGATAACAACGTGGTTCGCGTTTTCCTGGGAACCGGCATTGACCGGAGCTTGAAATTGTACGGGCGGCGGCTGCTTACCAGCGGATGTGGTCGGGGGTCTGTATTCTACCAGTCCCTGGATGCCCTGGAGATTGGGGTCATCACTTCTTTATTTTCCGTATCCCCGGAACAGGTCGGAACATTGGTCCGGCAATTCCAGGATAGTTCCCTGCTCTTTCGCCAGACCGGTGGAGTACATGGGGCGGCCCTGGCGGGGAAGGGGAAAATAATCCTTTTCCGTGAGGACATCGGGCGGCACAATGCGGTGGATAAAATTGCCGGGCGCTGTCTCCTCGAGGGCTTGGAGGTCGGGGATAAGCTTCTTCTCACCACCGGGCGGGTATCCTCTGAGATTGTGTTGAAGACGGCAAAACTGGGGGTTCCCCTGCTGGTCTCACCATCGGCCCCTACAGATCTGGCGGTGCAGACAGCCAGACGCCTGCAGTTAACCCTGGTGGGGTTTGCCCGGGGAAAAAGGCTGAATGTTTACAGTGGTGCCTGGCGTTTGGGGTACGGGAAGTGAGAACCCAAAAAGCAATGGGAGATTTTATTATTAAAGGAATGTTGCCAAACCTGGTACCATTCCCTTTTTATTGGTATACTAGATGATGGTGGTTATAGGGATGCCCGGGGGAAATACTACTGCCATCCGCCTGTTGTAGGGTAGACTGTTGTATTTATAAGTATGCCAACATTTTGTTGCTAAATTGTTATCTAAAAAGAGGATTTTATCATTGCGATCCCGAATAAACTAAAGTTTGTAGTGAGTCTGATCTTAAAGGGGTGAAGCAAGTGGGAAGACTTACATTTCAAGGGGGAGTACACCCGATTTATCGTAAGGAAATCACCAATGACCGGCCCATTACCCCGATTCCGGCTCCGGCCCAGGTGATCATACCCTTACAACAAAACATCGGTGCTCCACCCGAACCACTGGTAGCTGTAGGAGACCTGGTCAAGGTGGGCCAAAAGATAGCTGATACGGAAGCTTTTGTCTCTGCACCGGTTCACGCCAGTGTTTCCGGGAAGGTGGTAGCCATCGAGAACCGTCTGTCTCCCATTGGTAAGGAAGTGCCGGCGGTTGTCATTGAATCTGATGGACAAGCTATACCTTTGGAGGACCTGCAGCCATATCCAGCCCTGGAAGAGATGAGCCCCGACGATCTGCGCAGGGCCATGCGTGAAGGGGGACTGGTTGGCATGGGTGGAGCCATGTTCCCCAGCCATGTCAAGGTTACCGCTCCCCAGGGGAAAAAATTTGAGCTGGTGATCATAAACGGCTCCGAATGTGAAGGATTCCTGACCTGTGACCACAGGATTATGTTGGAGTGGACAGATGATGTTATCTATGGGACTAGGGCCCTGATGAAGGTGACCGGTGTCGAGAAAGCTTATATTGGCGTCGAGGCCAATAAGCAGGATGCCATTGACATACTCCGGGAAAAGCTGGGTGCAGAGGAGGGGATTGAAGTAAAACCCCTGGAGGTAAAATATCCCCAGGGGGCAGAGAAGCAACTGATTAAGGCCCTGACCGGGCGGGAAGTTCCATCAGGGGGTTTGCCTGTTGATGTGGGATGTCTAGTACAGAATGTGGGGACGACAGCCACCTTTGCCCGCTATTTGAAAACGGGTATGCCCCTGGTAGATCGGGTCGTGACGGTAAGTGGGTCTTCCGTAAAGAATCCTGGAAACTACCTGGTCAAGATTGGAACCTCTTTTGGCTATATTTTAGATTACTGCGGGATCATCGGTGAGCCAAAGAAATTAATCTCTGGCGGGCCTATGATGGGAGTTGCCCAGATTACTCCTGAGGTGCCGGTGGTAAAGGGAACATCGGGGATTCTCTTGTTTGATAAGAAGGATGTCCCTGTAGGCGAAGCGAGGCCGTGTGTCCGGTGTGGAAAATGTGTCGATGTCTGTCCTGTATACCTTCTTCCTGTTTATCTGATGGATTACACCCTAAAAGGTATGTTACACCGGGCAGAAGAGTATCATATTCTTGATTGTATTGAATGCGGCTGCTGCAGCTATACCTGTCCGAGCCGGCGTCCTTTGGTGCAGACTATTCGTATGGGGAAGGCAGATGTCTTAGCCCGGCGCAAGAAAAGGCAATAATAGATTGGAGGTTCGGATAGAATGGAGAAGCTGGATAATCTGGTTGTGTCCTCTTCACCCCACCTTCGTTCGGGTGCAGATGTAGAAAAAATGATGTGGCATGTCAATTTGGCCTTATTGCCAGCAATATTGCTCAGTGTCTATTTTTTCGGTTTTCGGGCCCTGGCCATCATCATCTTATCTATCGCTGCGGCGGTGGTTACAGAGGGGATTATTCAGAAGGCAACTGGTAAGGAGGTTTTAATTGCCGATGGGAGTGCAGTGGTCACCGGGCTCCTGCTGGGGTTGAATATGCCTGTGCATGTACCCCTGTGGCTCCCCGTAATTGGATCGGTATTTGCCATAGCAGTGGTAAAACAAGCCTTTGGTGGCTTGGGGAGTAATTTTATGAATCCGGCCCTGGCAGCCCGGGCCGCGATGCTGGCGGCGTGGCCGGTCCATATGACTTCCTATGCCGTTCCCTTTGTCGACGGCATAACCCACGCGACCCCCTTATCGATACTGTCGGGGGCGGCCCACGGTGAATTGCCCTCTTATCTGGATTTGTTCATTGGCAATGTTGGCGGGGTTATCGGTGAGACTTCGGCTTTGGCTCTCCTGGCCGGAGGAGTATACCTCTTTGTGAAGGGTGTAATCGATTGGCGCACCCCAACGGGCTTTTTGGGGACTGTTTTTATTCTCACCTGGATATTCGGCGGGAATGCAGGCCTTTTCACAGGGGATCCCCTTTATCACCTGCTGGCCGGAGGATTGATGCTGGGTGCCTTTTATATGGCCACAGATTATGTCACCTCACCGGTAACAAAAAAGGGCAGGCTGCTGATGGGTATAGGTGCCGGGGCCATCACTGTTATGATCCGCCTCTGGGGAGGCTATCCCGAGGGGGTTACCTATGGTATTCTGCTGATGAACATTGCCACCCCTCTGCTGGACCGGTATACAGTCCCCAGAATATATGGCACGGTACGGAAATAATTGCCCAGGAGGTGTGTTCTTATGCGGTTGTGGCAGGTTTTCAAAAATGGTCTTCTGGACGAAAACCCAACATTTAGAATGGTTCTCGGCATGTGCCCCACCTTGGCGGTGACAACAGCTGCGGCAAACGGGGCTTGGATGGGTGTGGCCGTGATTTTTGTCCTGACAATGTCCAATTTGGCGGTATCATTGATCAGGGATTTTATCCCAGACAAGATCCGGATCCCGTGTTATGTAGTGGTTATCGCCTCCTTTGTGACGGTGGTTGACCTGCTGCTAAAGGCCTATCAGCCTGATATCCATGCCAAGTTGGGTATTTTCATTCCCCTCATTGTGGTAAACTGTATTATCCTGGCGCGGGCGGAGACCTTTGCCTCCAAGAATCCAATTGTCCCTTCCATTTTTGACGGGCTGGGCATGGGCCTTGGGTTCACCGTTGCCCTGACCATCCTGGGCAGCATCAGAGAACTACTGGGTGCAGGCACGGTGTTCGGCCTGCGAGTTATGCCGGCCGCCTTTGAGCCGGCTGTAATAATGATTTTACCCCCCGGTGCCTTTATAACTTTAGGTTTTCTCTTAGGATTGTTTAACCTGATTGGGAAACGGGCTAAACAGGTATCTTGATCTAACCGGAAATAAAGGAGGGGTAGCGTATGGAGTATGTGTCAATCATCCTCACCAATATATTGATCAACAACTTTATCATGTCGCGGTTTTTAGGAATTTGTCCCTTTCTTGGTGTGTCCAAACAGGTCGAAACGGCCACAGGAATGGGTATGGCGGTAGTTTTTGTTATGACCGTGGCCTCGGCGGCCACCTGGCTGATTCAGAAATTTATCTTGGAGACTATGGGTCTGATATATCTCCAGACAGTCATCTTTATTCTGGTGATTGCAGCCCTGGTTCAGTTTGTGGAGATGGTTATCATGAAAACAAGCCCGACCCTGTACCAGGCCCTGGGGGTATACCTGCCCTTGATCACCACTAACTGTGCTATTATGGGTGTGGCTGTGATCAACGTGCAGGAAATCTATAACTTTGGACAGAGTACTGTCAGCGGCCTTTCGGCAGGGCTCGGGTTTACCCTCGCGATAATTCTCTTTGCCGGGATCAGGGAACGCCTGGAACTGGCTGATATTCCCGAAAGTCTCGAGGGTTTCCCCATTGCCCTGATCTCCGCCGGTCTCATGTCTGTGGCTTTCTTTGGATTCCAGGGGCTCTTTTCCGCATTCTTGTCCTAGGAGGTATATGCAGTGCTACAAGCGATTTTAAGTATGAGTGTGTTTGGTCTTTTACTTGGTGGGC
>DUVO01000241.1 GCA_012841005.1 Bacillota bacterium
CATAAACTTGCCGCGGTAGCAGGAATTAAAGTGACACCTTCAGTTGTCTTTGACTGTTTACTTACTGGGCCGGAAATCTTAGAGCAGATAAAAGGCTTATCCTATCCCCTGTTTGTAAAACCGGTAAAGGCCGGTTCATCCCTTGGCATCAGCAAAGTATATGAAACAAATGAACTGAGTTCTGCGATAAAAAAGGCCTTTCAATATGACGACCGGGTTATCGTTGAAGAAAATATCGGTGGTTTTGAAGTTGGCTGTGCCATTCTGGGCAAGCAGGAACTGCTTATTGGCAAAATAGACGAAATAGAACTGGGGGACGTCCTTAACAATTATAAAGAGAAATATACCATGCAAAACTCGAAGCTGCATATGCCGGCGCGAATCGATCCTGAGATGTAGGCAAAAATCAAGGATACTGCCCTTACTATTTACCACGTCCTGGGATGTTCAGGCTTTGCCAGGGTGGATATGTTTTTGACCCTGGCGAAAGAAATTGTATTAAGTCAACACCATTCCCTGTTTTACTCCACACAGCCGGTACCCGAATATGATGAAAGGAATCGGATTACGGTTTTCCGATCTAGTGGACAAGCTGAACCAAACAGGACTTGAAAAATGAAAACCATCATACTTGATAAAACAGATAACCTCTAATTATTGTTTTGGGGGTTGTATCATGATAATATAAATTGTTAGAAAGGAGGAGGAATTTAAAATGGTGCCAGAACGTGCTCATGTTAACCAATAAATCCGCGAAGTTTGGGAAACCAATGCCCGGTTCTGGGATGAGAATATGGCGGAAGGAAATGACTTTGTTAATGAACTGATCTGGCCTGCCGTCAAAGAGTTACTGCTTCCCCACAAAGGTGATCGAATACTGGATATCGCCTGCGGAAACGGTTTAACCTCCCGCCGGCTAGCTGAAACTTGTGCCGACGTAGTGGCCTTTGATTTTTCAGAAGAGATGATCGCCATAGCACAACAACGAACTAAGGATTGCCCAGTGAAGGAGCACATAGTATACAAAATAATTGACGCAACGGATAGCGAAGCCCTGCTCCGGCTAGGGGCGGGAAGCTTTACCGGAGCGCTTTGCAACATGGCACTCATGGACATGGCCGATATCCGGCCGCTTATGAATTCCCTGGCTATTTTGCTGCAACCTGGAGGACGGTTTGTATTCTCTGTCTTACACCCTTGTTTTAACAACCCTTCTACTGTCCTTAAGAGTGAACTGGAAGATCGGGACGGTAAACTGGTTATACAACCAACTCTGTTAAGACATCCCGCTATCTTACCCCTTTTAAACGGCAGGGTCTAGCCATGGAGGGACAGCCTGCCCCCCAACTATTTTTCCACCGACCGCTAGGTAACCTTCTTAGCCCTGCTTTTGAGGCTGGGTTGCTTATGGATGCCATTGAAGAACGGGCTTTTCCCCCGGACAGTACCGGGAATAGTACACAACTGTCGTGGAATGGGATGTTCTGCGAAATACCTCAAATTCTTGTTGCTCGTCTAATATCGCAGGATAAATGACTTTAACTAAATCAGTTGCAGACAAAATAATTCAATGTTATCGACAGTGTATCCAATCATTCTAAATGTCGACCGGGAGCATAATTTTTCGTCGTTAAAAACCACCAGCTCTGCTGTTTTGAGCAAGCTGGTTTTTCTTTTTTTGAACACCTCAACTATTGTCTGCGTATAATGATAATATCAGTTTCGGTAAGAGGTGAGGCTAGGTGGTCAGGAAAGGCAACCCAGCGCGAGTATCCTTTTCCGTTGGGAAGGTATCATATCTTCTGGAAAAAGGGGATATGAGCCCGGTTGAGGCCTTGGAGATCCTTCGCCAGCAGGAGGAACAAATAGCTTTCCGGGGGGAAGAGGAGAAATCAAGACTGCTTTTGGAACAATCTCTCCAGGAATTGGACTCTCTGGTGGGGCTGGAGCCGGTGAAAAAACTGGTCCGGGAACTGCAGGCCTTTGTCCAGGTGCAGCAGCTGCGCCGCCGGGAAGGGCTCCTGACGGAACCCCTGGTCCTGCACATGGTCTTTATGGGCAATCCGGGGACTGGGAAAACGACGGTGGCCCGGATCCTGGGAAAAATATTCTGTGAGATGGGAGTGCTCCGCAAGGGGCATCTAGTGGAGGTGGAAAGGGCAGACCTGGTGGGGGAGTATATCGGCCACACTGCCCAGAAGACCCGGGAACAGGTAAAGAAGGCCCTTGACGGTATTCTCTTTATAGATGAAGCCTATTCCCTGGCCCGGGGTGGGGAGAAGGATTTTGGCAAGGAGTCCATCGATTGTTTGGTAAAGGCCATGGAGGATCATAAGGATAATTTGATTCTTATTTTGGCAGGCTACCAGCGGGAAATGTCCCATTTTTTGCGAACCAATCCCGGTTTGCGTTCCCGTTTCCCCATCCATATCACTTTCCCAGATTACACTCTTGAAGAATTACTGGAAATAGCAGAATTGATGTTGCGGCATCGGGAATATCGTTTGGACGGGGAAGCCAGGGAAGAGGTGATTAGAATCCTGCGGTGTAACACCGGGTTAGCCGTGGAAAATCCAGGTAATGCTCGCCTGGTACGGAACATTATTGAGAGGGCCATCAGGCGCCAGGCGGTGCGGATTGTGGGGCAAGAGCGATTGAACCGGGATGAACTGATGACTATTACCCTTGCAGATATCCGGGATGGTGAAGACGAGTGAAGGAATGCCTGGTAATCGGAAGGGCCAATGTGGGTAAAACCCTGTTTGTCTTAAATTTTGCCGAGTATCTTGGCCTTAATGATATCGAGATGGTAATTAGATTTCCAAATGGTTTTGCAACAGCGAAACGTTATACCATTGACCAGGCCAGGCGAGAGTTGACGGGGTTGGGCCCCCATAAAACCCGCTGTCTACAGTCTGTACAACTGGATATTCCAATGGGCAAGGGGCGTAAGCGGATACAGATAACGGATACTACAGGGCTGATAGATACCATTCACCAGGATGTGGAAGTCAGGAGGGCCATTGCCCAAACCCTCAATGCTATCCGGCAGGTGGATCTCCTCCTGCATATCATTGACCCAACCGGTGTTGACAGGGAGGGAACCCGGGCTGCTCTGGGGGAAATAGACTACCAGGTTGCGCAATTTGCCCAGTTGCGCGGGCGCTATTGCATTCTGGCCAATAAAATGGATCTTCCCGGTGCCCGGGAGGGGCTCCAGCGGCTTTTACGGGAACTGCCGGGCCAGTACATCATCCCCATTTCTGCCCTTTACAAGCGGGGGTTTAAAGAGGTGAAGGCCTTTGTTTGCCGCAGTTCCTAGAATCCTTCTCCGGGCAACTGCCATATTTCTGGCTGGAATCGTGATAAAGATTACCGATGACTTTCTAGATGACTTCACCGGGTCTGACCTGGCGGTAAGAAGATCTCTGGCCCAAAAATTAGGCCGGGGTGTGGCGGCCTATGGCTTGCTTCTCTTTGCTGTGGCTGTATCCCTGGATGCCGTTTCTGCCTGTACCCTTTTTTTCGCGGCCTATGCCGTTGGCATGTTCAAAGATCCAAACTTAATTTTACCTACCTGCTTTCCCGCCTGGATAGAGTCGCTTCTGGTAACTACCGGTGGGATCTTGTTGTGGGGATGGCAGCCGATGGTTTCTTCCCTGACCGTTATGCTAGCAGTGCAGCTAATCGATGACTGTTTGGACCAAAATTTAGACTGGCAGGAGCAGCGGAATAATCTGGTTCACCGGTGGGGAAAAGTTGAAGTTTTTATTATGGCAGTTATAGCTACAGCAATCTCTCTCCAGATCGACTGGGGGAAAACCATACTGGTACTGGTATTGGCACCGGTGGTTAATCTGGTGGCTGAAGATCCGAGAAAAAGGAGGTCGTGTCTATGAATGTGTTGTGGTGGATTACCATTGCCCTGGGAATGCTACTTCTGGGGTATATATGGGGCCGGCGCTTCGGCATACGAGAAGGCAAAAGGTTGGGTCAATCCCAGGCACCATTGGAATTGAGGCGAGCATCCCTGGAAAGGGGATACTGCCTCCTGTGTGGAGAAAGGCCAAAAACTGCAGAGGTTTATCATTCTTCATTACTTATGCTATAAAGTTAAGTAATTGCTCAAGAAGGGCATCCCGGTATTACTATATATAAAAAGTTGGCAAGGGGGCAAAACTGAGGGCATGGGATTGAGGGGTTATTCAGCGGAAAAAGGCGCGGCAGGGAACCGTTTCTGACACAGCAATCCTGTCAAACAACTGTAGGGGGCAACTTAGGTCACTCCTGGTGGGAAAAACTGGGGGTATTTTTGTGACATAAAAAGCCCTTGCCGCGGCAGAAAAGGTAATGGAAGATGATGAAGCTACTCAGAAAATGGTGGACAAGGCTCTGGCAAGGGCAAACAAAGCAATGGAGTCTTTGGAACAGGTCGAAGAAGGGGAAGAGGAGAGTATTCAGAGAGAACTTTACAAAGAACTTCTGAAAGCACTTGAAAGGATGCAGGGTACCCTTAATAGATTGTTAGACCTGTTTGAAAGTATCTTTGGCAACTAAGCAGATAGACTAAAGGTAGTCTGGTGCGCTGGGATGCCGATAACTTTAGCCCGCCATATGGCGGGCTAAAGTAGTTTACCCCTATATTAGATAATAATGGAAATAATGGAATACAATTTGGGTTTCCAAACCTTATAGAAAACCTACTTTCTTCTTATTTCTGACAGGGACAAGACTAACTGGTTTTATCTCTTGGTACTTATGCTATAATGATTATAGTAATTGCTTTTGAAGGGAGGGCCTCCCATCAGAACAGTCCATGGACGGGGCGGGGAAGGGGAGCATACAGTTTTAGTTGGTGTTGCCTCGCAGGAGGAAGGCGGTGTCTGGCAGGCAGAGGAGTCCCTGCTGGAATTGGAGGAATTGGCCCGGTCAGCAGGCGCCGTGATCGAGTATAAGGCTATTCAACAGCGCTCCTTTCCCGATTCCCTCTATTATGTCGGCAAGGGGAAAGCAGAAGAGCTGGCATTGTTGTGTCAGGAACTGGATATTGATCTCGTTATCTTTGATACGGAGCTCACCCCTCCGCAACAACGTAACCTGGATCGCCTGTTTACCTGCCGGGTAATCGACCGGACCCAACTGATACTGGACATATTTGCCCGGCGCGCCCATAGCAGGGAGGGGAAGCTCCAGGTAGAGCTGGCCCAACACCGGTATTTACTGCCACGTCTTACCGGTAAGGGCTTGGAATTGTCCCGTCTTGGGGGGACCATTGGGACCCGGGGGCCGGGGGAAACGAAACTGGAATTGGATCGCAGGCGCATTAGGCAGCGTATCGGATTCCTGGAAAGACAGATCAAAGAGGTGCGAAAGCACCGCCAGGTTCAACGCCAGAGGCGGCAGAAATCCCCTATCCCCATTGTTTCCCTGGTCGGTTATACCAATGCCGGAAAATCGACCCTTTTAAAGGTCTTGACGAATGCCGATGTATATGTGGCAGACCAGCCCTTTGCTACCCTTGACCCGACCACCCGCAAGGTATCCCTGCCCAGTGGAGGGGAGATATTACTCACAGATACCGTAGGTTTTATCCGCAACCTGCCTGAGCATTTGCTTGCTGCCTTCCGGGCTACCCTGGAGGAAATAGGCGAGGCAGACCTGTTGCTGGAAGTGGCTGACGCCAGCCATCCCCAGGTACTGGAACAACATGAGGCGGTATGTCGAATATTGTCGAAATTAGATTTGACCGGGATTCCCCGTTTGTTGGTCCTTAATAAAATCGACCTGCTTTTTGAGAGAAAAATGGCAACGGGTTTAATAAACCGTCTGGGAGAGGGAATAGTTGTTTCTGCCCTGACCGGGGAGGGAATACCGGAATTGTTAGAGGCCGTCGCCCGGCATTTTGGCAGCAGGTATACCCATGCCAGGATTGAGTTGCCCTATTCGGCTGGCGGTTTACGCAGTATGGCATTGGCGAGGGGAGTTGGGGTACAAGAAACCTTTAGTGCCAGGGGAATTATATTGGAAGGAGAGTTTGATCCAATAACCCTGGCCGGGCTGGAAAAATATATTGTGGGTTAAGGAGTAGTGATTAATGTTTGAGCAGCTTGGGAAGGATTGGTCCATAGATAAGGCTTTGCTCGAGATTGCCAAAAGGGCGGTTGTGGAGGTGAGGGAGCAGGAGGACAGAATACATGAACTGGCGGCCTGTAATCAAATGAAAGTATTAAAAGCCTTCCAGGAGGAAGGGGTAGGGGAAACGGATTTTTATCCCACAACCGGCTATGGGTTGAACGACCTGGGCCGGGACAAGCTGGATCGAATTTGGGCCCGGGTCTTTGGCACGGAAGCGGCCCTGGTCAGGCATCAAATCGTATCGGGGACCCA
This sequence comes from Bacillota bacterium, assembly GCA_012841005.1. Taxonomy (GTDB): domain Bacteria; phylum Bacillota; class DTU030; order DTU030; family DTU030; genus DTU030. Next base: position 6,388 of record DUVO01000241.1, read on the forward strand.
GGCCCTGGCCCTCTGTCTCTATGGCGTCCTCAGACCCGGGGATGAACTCATAAGTGCAACAGGTTCCCCCTACGATACCCTGGAGACAGTAATCGGTCACAAGGGGAATGTGCCGGGTTCCCTCAGGGATTATGGAATTACCTATAGGGAAATTCCCCTGTTACCCCAAGGGGAACCAGACTTAGCAGCCATTGCCGATGCTATCAGTGATAGGACCAGAATGGTTTTTATTCAACGTTCCCGGGGTTATAGCTGGCGGCCAGCCCTGTCTCTCAAAACAATCGGCAATATTGTGACAGCTGTAAAAAGAGTTAATCCGGGAACAGTCTGTTTAGTCGATAATTGTTACGGTGAATTTACGGCCCTTGAGGAACCGCCGGCTGTGGGCGCCGATCTGATTGCCGGCTCACTGATTAAAAACCCGGGAGGGGGGTTGGCCCCCAGCGGTGGTTATATTGCGGGAAGGGCGGAACTAGTGGAAATGGCTGCGGCCCGACTGACGGCGCCGGGAATAGGCAGCGAAGGGGGAGCCAGCCTCGATACCAAAAGGCTTCTCTATCAGGGGCTATTTCTTGCCCCCTATATTGTTGGTGAGGCCCTAAAGGGAGCTGTTTTCACCGCCCAGGTAATGGAGAGCTTGGGTTATAACGTGTCCCCCTCTGCAGAGGCAGAGCGATATGACCTGATTCAGGCCATACGTTTCCGGACAAAGGATGAATTGCTTGCCTTTTGTGAGGGTGTCCAGAAGGCCGCTCCTGTGGACAGTATGGTGAAACCAATTCCGGCCCCTATGCCGGGTTATACCCACCAGGTTGTGATGGCTTGTGGCACCTTTGTCCAAGGAGCCTCTATTGAATTGAGTGCCGATGCTCCTTTGCGGGAACCCTATATTGCCTATGTCCAGGGGGGGTTGACGGCAAGCCACGTCCGGGCTGCCATTTTGATCGCTTTGCAACATTTGGTGACCGAGGGGCACCTGGTACTTTAGAAGGAACTTGGCCCTTGGAAGATATGATATATGGCAGGAATTACTTTTGCAGACGAAGAATTATACTTATGTAATTCGGTTGAGGTACCTGGAAGGACGACCGTGCAATGCAATCGGAGGCTACATGGTTAATAAGTGTCATGACCAGTTTGGCCAGGTAGTAATAAAACACCCGACCGGGTGTTTTTACTTAGTCAGTTGTTGGGAAGTAGAAGGGGGGAGGTAAAAGAAGTGGAAACTATCGGTGTTCCTCGGGCCCTGGCCTATTATACCTATTTTCCCTTCTGGAAAACAGTGCTGGAAGGTTTGGGGAGGGAACTGGTAGTATCTGGCACTACCAACAAAGCAATACTTGACCAGGGAGTTTCTGAAGCAACTAATGATCTGTGTGTTCCCATCAAAATTTTTTTTGGCCATGTTGTGCAGCTCAAAGGACAGGTCGATAAAATATTTGTCCCTCGCCTGGTTAATGTGAACCAGGGAGATACCTTTTGTCCCAAATTCCTCGGTTTACCCGACATGGTCGAGTACGGCATGAATGGGTTGCCACCCCTTTTTGCCCCGCGGATAGATTTGTGCAAAAAAATCAGGGGTTGGTTCGATTTGGCCAAAATGGTGGCAGAGGCTTTAAATTGTAATATGATTTCCGTATTGAAAGGATTCCAACAGGGCAAAAAAGCCCAGGCGGAGTATGACAGTCTTCTCCTCGGGGGTTATGCACCTAAAGAGGCAATGGAGCTTATGTACACGGGGCAAAAAGGGAAGGCTTCCGGTGCAGCTAAGAAACCGGTGGGTACTATTGCTCTTTTGGGATACCCCTACTCCCTTTACGACGATTTTTTAAATGGTAATTTACTTTCTAAGTTAAAGGGCTTGGGAGTGAAGGTATTGACACCGGAAATGGCACCCCCATCAGACCTTTATAGCCAGATCCGTTTGTTGCCGAAGGGCCTTTTTTGGTATTTTAGTAATCGTGTTTTGGGTGCCGGGATGTACTACCTGAGCGAGGTTAATATCGATGGCATTGTTCATGTCAGTAATTTTGCCTGTGGTCCTGATGCTATGGTTAACAAGCTCCTTGAATTGGAGGCCAAAAAATATACCTGTCCTTTCCTGACGATTAGTTTGGACGAGCATACCGGACAAGCTGGAATACATACCAGATTAGAGGCCTTTGTAGATATGGTCAGGTGGAGGAGGCAAAGGGCATGCGAATAACCTTTCCCTATATGGGACATTCCCATTGGGTTTTCCGGCAATTACTTTCCGAGTTGGGTCATGAACCTATCGTACCCCCGAGTCCGACAAAGCGCACCCTCGATTATGGAACCCGCTACTCGCCGGAGTTTGCCTGCATACCCTTTAAGGTGTTGTTAGGTTCTTATTTGGAGGCAATAGAACTCGGTGCCGAGGCTGTAGTAACAACCGGCGGGGTAGGACCCTGCCGGGCCGGCTATTATGCTCCTTTACACCAGCGCATTTTGGCCGATTTGGGATATGAAATAGACATTATCGTCCTCGAACCACCCCTGCGGAATATGAAGGAGTTTTACCGGCAGCTGCGGAAACTAATTCCCCCTGGCATAGGGATAGGCAATCTGCTGTGTATATTACACAGGGCCTGGGTAAAACTTAATGCTATTGATCACCTGGAAAGGCTTTCCCACCAAATCAGACCCAGGGAATTGGAGCGGGGAAGGACAACAAGGGTTTTTCGCAAGTGCCTGGAATTAATTGGAGCGGCCAGGACGGTTTCCGAAATAAACGTTGCCCGAGAGGAAGGAGTCCGCCTCCTTACCGAAATACCCATTGACAGGGAAAAAGAACTACTCAAGATAGGGATTATTGGGGAGATATATGTGGTATTAGAACCCTTTATAAATCATAATGTCCAGATTTTGTTGGAGGGAATGGGAGTACTTGCCGATCGCTCCATCTATTTGGCCGATTGGGTGCGGGGGAATGCCCTGGTACCGGGGGAAAAGGATATTAAAAGGGCGGCCCGGCCATATCTAAAGGAACTGGTCGGGGGCCATGGCTTAAATAGTATCGGTGAAACTGTTCTCTATGCCCGGCGTGGGTTTGACGGTGTTGTCCAACTGGCTCCCTTTGCCTGCATCCCGGAGATAGTTGCTAAAAGTATTATTCCTTCAGTCAGCAGGAAGTTAGGTATCCCTGTCCTTACCCTTTTCCTGGATGAACAAACCGGGGAGGCAGGAATCAAGACTCGGCTGGAAGCCTTTGTTGACCTCCTGTTGCAAAAGAAACGGAAAGGAGCCGGTGCACAATGGAATCAGGTTACCTGGGCATAGATGTTGGTTCGGTAAGCACAAATCTGGTTGTCATTGGGTCGGAGGCGGATGTCCTTGCTTCTGTCTATATTAGAACCCAGGGCAACCCCATTGGGGCAATCCAAAGGGGTTTAATAATGGTGGCGGAGGAACTGGCTGATAGGGTAGAAATCAAAGCCGTCGGGACTACAGGTAGTGCCCGTAATCTGGCGGGGGTAGTAGTCGGTGCTGATCTGGTTAAGAACGAGATTACCGCCCACGCTGTTGCCAGTATCCATTCGGTACCGGGTGTAAAAACAATTTTTGAAATCGGGGGACAGGACTCAAAGATAATAATTTTGCGGGATGGGATTGTTACTGATTTTGCCATGAATACAGTCTGTGCTGCCGGGACAGGTTCCTTTTTGGAACACCAGGCGACACGGTTAGGTATTCCCATTGAGAAGTTTGGAGAATTGGCCCTGGCAGCAAAAAACCCGGTCCGTATTGCGGGCCGTTGTACCGTTTTTGCCGAATCAGATATGATTCACAAGCAACAAACAGGACACAGGGTAGAAGATATTATTGCCGGCCTTTGTGAAGCCCTGGTCCGGAATTATTTAAACAATGTTGGTAAGGGAAAGGAACTATTGCCTCCCTTTGTTTTTCAAGGGGGAGTCGCGGCCAATGCCGGTATCAGGGCTGCCTTTACCAAAGCCCTGGGCACAGAGGCCATTGTCCCTGAGCATTACATGGTAATGGGAGCTCTGGGAGTCGCCCTCCTGGCCAAAGAAGAAGCAGAGAGCCGGCATGGGTTTGCCACAGCTTTCCGCGGATTTGCTGCCGGCAAACTCCAGTATCAGGTAGGGAGTTTTGAATGTGAAGGTTGTCCTAACCGGTGTGAGGTTGTAAACTTACGTATGGAAGGAAAAACCCTGGCCTATTGGGGTGACCGGTGTGGAAAATGGTCTAATCTTTCCTAAAAGGAACATGGGATAAGAAAACCAAAGATAGGTTTACAGGACCCACCGGGGTCCTTTTTTTTTGCCCAAAAATTACTGATGCCTTTCCAATAATAAGGCCATTTTGGCTAAAAAAGAATAGGATATTAGCGGAAGACTATCTGAAAGGGGGTTGGGAAGGTGGCAGAACTCTACCGGAAAATGCAACTGGCCCGGGCCTATGTGCCCTTCCAACAATATACAAGGCGATTTGAGCCCTTTGATGGGTTAATGCGAGGAACGATCTTCCCGGAGCTTTTTATGCCATATCGTCCCAAGGAAATGATTGGAAGGAGTGAAGGATAATGCGGCGCGATCGAAGGGAATTACTGCTGAGGATTATGGCCCTTGATTTTACCGCCCTGGAGTTAAACCTCTATCTTGATACCCATCCCAGGGATGCTCGCGCCTTAGAGGATTATAACAAGGTGACTCAGGAATTGTTTACCCTCCGTCAGGAATATCAGGAGCGTTATGGGCCCTTGATTCACTTTGGACACGGCTTCAGTAAGTATCCCTGGCAGTGGATTGAAGAACCATGGCCCTGGGAAATGACATTTTAAATAGGGAGGAAGGAGAATGTGGCTTTACGAAAAAAAACTGCAGTACCCGGTACGGGTGAGTGGGCCTAACCCCTGGTTGGCAAAGAACATTATTACCCAGTACGGAGGCCCCGACGGAGAACTGTCAGCATCTCTGCGCTATCTAACCCAACGGTATACAATGCCCATACCGGAGGCCAAGGGTACCTTGACCGATATCGGCACCGAAGAATTGGCCCATATGGAAATTGTTGCCGCTTTGGTGTACAACCTGATCAAGGATGCTCCTCTGGAACAGATTAAAGCCCATGGTATGGATGGATATTATGCCGATCACGACCGCGCCCTTTATTTTGTGGATGCTACCGGTAATCCCTGGACTGCGACCTATATCCAGTCCAAGGGAGATCCGATAACCGACCTTTATGAGAATATGGCAGCGGAGGAGAAGGCCCGGTCCACCTATGAATGGTTGATCAATCTTTCTGATGATCCCCTGGTGACCGAAGCCCTCCGGTTCCTGCGCATGCGGGAAATTGTCCATTTCCAGCGTTTTGGGGAAACATTGCGCCTGGTACAGGAGTGGGCTGATAGGAAAAAGATATACTAGGGGAGAATTCAGCAATAATCCTGGCAAGAAGCTTTACAAGAGGAGATGTTTAACTAATTTTCTTCCAAAGGGAGAGGCCAACAACGGTCTTTGTAGTACCTGCAATCTAAGACAGACTGGAGGTATACTCTGACCACTGTTGACCTCTCCCTTATTATGGGCAAAGGTAACCCAGGATATACAGGCATTGTGAGCCAATTATTGCCAAACAGATACTTCCTGCTCCTGCCCATATTTAGTTACCTGGGGGTAAAGGTAGGAGCTGCCATAACAATTAACTCGCCAACTGATTCCGGAAGAGTTATAATAAAAAAGGTATGGCCAGGGGGAAAAATAACCAGAGGACAAAAAATCTATAAAGGCATTAGAAAAGCAGTATTTTATCTCCTTGTGGGAAAGGGGTTCACGATGAAACAGGAACTGATCCGTAGCTTAGCAATTATTGCCCATGTGGACCATGGCAAAACTACCCTTGTAGATGCAATGCTTAAACAAAGCGGTGTCTTCCATGAAAAACAAGTGGTCCAAGAGCGGGTACTGGACAGGAACGAACTGGAACGGGAACGGGGTATAACCATTATGGCCAAAAATACGATGATATTCTACAGGGGTTATAAACTGAACATTGTTGATACCCCTGGCCATGCTGATTTTGGATATACGCAGCTCCACAGCGGAAATATCTACAAAGCTTTCGCCTCCCAGGGAGATGGGATTAGAGCAGTGTCTGGAATTTATTGCTGATGACGAATTACTGGAGTTACCCCCCCGGTCCCTACGAATGCGAAAGAAAGCTATTAGAACCCAGACTTAGATAAAAATGCCTCCCCTTTATTATAAAGGGAGGCATTTTATCGAGCATCATTTATAAGCGGCGCAGGACACCGATGACTTTACCTAAAATGCGGATCTCCTTGGTAATAATTGGTTCCAGATGTTCATTTTCCGGCTGCAGTCGAATATAACCCTTTTCCCGGAAAAAGCGTTTTACTGTGGCTTCTTCACCGTTAAGCAGGGCAACAACTATATCTCCATTATCAGCCGTATCCTGGCGTCGGACCAGAACCAGATCGCCGTCGAGAATACCGGCTCTGATCATGCTGTCTCCTCGAACCCGTAATAAAAAGTTCTCCCCGTTGCCGACAAACTCTTTGGGTAGAGTCATGGTTCCTTCTTGGTTTTCAATTGCTAAAATCGGTTCCCCCGCAGTCACCTTACCGATGATAGGCACCGATACTGCATCGGCACGTTCATCCATGAGCACCTCGATAGCACGGGGTTTGGTAGGATCGCGGCGAATGTAACCTTTTTTTTCCAGTTGGGATAGGTGGGCATGTACAGTTGAACTGGAACGAAGGCCCAATCCCTGGCATATTTCCCGGACCGTGGGAGGATAACCACGGCATTGGATTTCGTCCTTGATGAATTGTAAAACCAGTTGTTGTTTCTCTGTTAACGATTTGGTCACCGGTATCATCACCCTGATAAGTTTATTTTATTATAGCATATGAAGCGAGATTAGCAAACAAGTGTTCGGAAATTTTTCCGCAAATACTTGACACAAACATATGTTCGCATATATAATACTCCCAGGGACATGAATACTGGAGGGAGAAGGATGATTAGGGGCAAATCCTATGGTTGGTTGTTGATCCTGTGCTTAACAAGCTTTTTATTAACTGGCTTATTTATAAATAATAGTAGGATCTCCGGGGCGAATAATATCGAAGATACAGTAGTAGTTGTGGTCGAGCCCGGTGATACATTGTGGTCAATTGCCAGGGAATATATGGGACAGGACGGAGACCCAAGACGACTGATATATGAAATAGGCCGTCTAAATGATCTCCAATCACCGCTTATATATCCTGGACAGACCCTTTTACTCCCGGTATGGCCCAGATAAAGGAATCCCTTACAATAATTAGGAAAATAATGGTAGGGGGAGAGTGGGTAAGGGGAGAGAAGTAAATAGCGTCCTATAATTGCCGGTTCAACATGATTCTGTTATACTAAGGGTAAAATCCCAAGGAGATGTATCCCAATGGCTGTCAAGAGATGTGTGCTGGAGGATCGGGTCTGCAATGATTGTGGTGAATGTCTTTTCTGTGATTTAGATCCCATCAAGGTATGTGATAACTGTGGCGAATGTATAGCAACCGATGCCGATTACCGTGCAATTGCCATTGATGCTATCATATTACCAGATAAAGCACCCGGTGGTAAAAAGGCTAAGGACCAAAAATAAAGCCCTGCATATCCTTGGAGGTTTAGCCGGTTTCCCCAAATTTATAAAATAATCGAAGAGGGATTTGAAGCCCTGGAGATGCTGGTTCCGGGGCTTTTAATTGTGCCGGTAAGGCTTTCCCTTTATCAGATATCATGAGCAATGGCCTCGGTCCG
>DUVO01000311.1 GCA_012841005.1 Bacillota bacterium
CAGTTTCCGCTGGCTTCCTTCAGATTCTGCGTCGCCGCAGACACCCTTGCCTTAAGCTAACGGCTACTGCTACCTTCACCGCTCGGGACTTTCACCCTAGAGACAGCGCCCATGCCGGGCGCACCGAAAAGGTGCCCCTTTCAGGCACCTTTGCCGATGATATCTTACTGTCTTCAGTATCTGCCGCTCTGAAAACAGCTTTTTGTAGGCCCTATGCCTCTGCCGGCTCCCTCCCCTCCGCTCTGAACAGGCGGTCTTGTGAGACCACCTCCCCCTGGAAGTTTGAGGTTAAAAGGTTTGATCTCTAAACTATATTGCAGGGGCGATCTTTAACCGCCCGATTTCGGGTAACGGGCGACCACAGGTTGCCCAACATTGCTGTAGGACAACGGGGCGGAGAAAAGGAAAATTGCCCGCTTCGGGCAGGAGTATTTATTCCAGCAGCAATTCCTCCTTGTAGAGCCGGGCCCGTACCCTGGAAGTCTCACGCTCAAATTTGTGCCGGAGACTTCCTACCTGGACAATTACATTGGGATAGACCCGTCCCAACTCCAGCTTTGCCTCCCCGGAACAGGAAATAAGCGTCGGCGTCCCCCCCGGCGACCCCACCTCATTTATTACCACATCCCCAAAAGATTGGATGGAACCGCCCCGCACCACTCCGGGACGGCCGGTTACAGAAACACCCCGGCCGGCCACGATATGGGAGTGATAGCTGCCCTGGCCTTTGATGACCACCAGGCCGGTCGCCTCAATGCGAGCATTCTGAGCGTAGTACAGCTCTATGTCTGCCCGCTGCCCCTCCGCTGTTTCCGTGCGTTCCAACAACCCGGCCACTTCCCGGCGGTACTCCTGGAGCCTTTCCCTGGTCAGACGCTGGATATTGATACCCTGGAAAGCGTCTTTAAGGAGCAAGGCCAGGCGGCGTTCTTCCTCATCCACATCCTTTTCTGCCTGCATGAAATTGGCCAACCCGGCGGTCAGGGAGGGCAAATCGGAAAATTTTTGCTCCACCAACAGCTGCAGAATAGGGCCGGTGCCATAGCTCTTTACCTGGGCCTGGATCTGGGGAAGCTGCAGCAGTTGGGCCAGGGCCGCATCCAAACCCTGGAGCTTGACCAGCAAATCCTGGAGCAGGGGTTGAATTTGCCGGTAGAGGGCCGCCAACCCCCCCGCTCGGACGGAACCGCCGATCAGGTTGGCTTTAATGATGATACTCCCACCCGCCTCGAGGGTAGCATGGGTGACATTGCGGTATACCGTAATGTTCCCGTCGGCCCTGATCTTCATATTTTCCGTCACTTTACCATAAACCTCTACATCACCGTGGAAATTTATATTCCCTGTCGAGAGGTCCACATCGTCCCGCTGGACCAAAGTCGATAGTATTTCCAATTTCCCCCTGCCGGTTACCACCGGCCTCCCGCCCGTGGTGGCAAAGGCCTCCCGTCCGGTGGGGTCAACCTTTACTCCCTTCCCAGCTTTAATCTGCGCATCCCTGGGGATGCGGGGACTGATAGGTTCACCCGTTACCCCCATTCCCGGTGAGCCCATCTGGGGAGGGTGTTTTACCGCAATCCGGGTACCGGGGGGAACAGTGGGGATCTCCACCCGTTCCCGGTAATCCACCCTTTCCTCCCCGGCCGGGCGGATTATCCTTTCTTCCTGGCTAAAGAGATATTCGATCCAGGCATCCTTACTTTCCCCCGGCGGGGTTCCCCGGGCCACCACCACCCGCTTCCCGCGGGCCTCCCCCACCGCCTGGCGAAGGGCATCCTCATCTATCCCCACGCAGATCTTGTGGGCGGCCAGTTCTGCCCTTACATCGTCCACGGTGACAGGAGGCAGGCCCTCTTCCTTAATTCCCACCACCACCGCCTTGGATGTGGGGGAAAGATCGGGAAGACTGTACCTTTCGCCGGGATCATATTGGACCTGCACTGTCGCCTGGAGCTTGTCCGGGCTAATTTCCACTTTAATTTGCCTTTTTCCCGTCCTGATCCAGGGTTTAATCTTGACCCCCGTCGTTGCCGTCACCACCGTAGGTTCCTTGATTAAATGCCCCTCTACCCAAATGTCCACCCCCTGCCCCGGGGCAATGGTGGGAAAACTGCCCTTTCCCTGGGGTGGGACCACAATCACCTGCCCCTGGATCAGGGCAATGGTTCCATCACGGTCTGCCACAGGTTTTTCCGTCATCTCCAGCCCCCCACTTCACCAGTGTCGCAATTCTCTCTCCATCCCTCATCCCCCTGACAATGCGGCCCCGTTGTTATGGCCTGCCTACAATAGATGAGGGAACCTACCCTTCCCAGTACACCCCGAAGAAAGGCAAGTTCCCTGCCACGGAAAACCACGGCAACCTGGCAATCATAGGGGAGCCAGGCTGGGGCCGCCCTGTAGTACGGCAGCCAACCCGACCCGTGCTCCTACCCTTAGACCCATGGTTTTGCGCCACCACCTTTCGGCGGTTTTGCCTTTATCGGGAGCGGTTTGTTTTTATTCTTCCCCCGCCAACCCTTCACCACTGTCCAGTACCAATTTATCGTTCTGGGGCTGTTTCCCCGCCAGGTATTCTTCCAGGATCAAGCCCCGGTCTGCGATCTCCCGGGCTGCTTCGACCCCCACATACCGTATGTGCCAGGGCTCATAACTGTAACCGGTCAGGTGTTCCTTTCCCTTGGGATACCTGATAATGAACCCAAACTCCGGGGCATGTTCGGCCAGCCAGATGCCTTCTTCGGTACTGCCGAATTCCTCGATCAAGCCATAGCCCACACTGCGGCAGGATACATCCATGGCCAAACCCGTCTGGTGTTCACTCTGGCCGGGCCGGGCGGAAGTGCGGTTGGCCACCTCTTCTCCCCGCTCCCTGGCCCTGGCGGTGAAGATGGCCTCCTGGTGCTGGTAGGAACGGTATCCCGACACACCAACCAGCTCGATACCATCTGCGGCTGCCTGCCGGATCAGGTCTTCCAGGGCCCGGGCAGTCTCCTGGCGCATCTTTTTCTTGGGCAGGTCTTCGCTAAAGGAAAAGGGAATATCGGGCTGCACCAGATCAGGCGGGACATAATCGGCGGGCAGGTTATATTCCTTGTTTACCAGCACTAGAATATCCTGGGGATTTTCCACCATCTTCTTCTCCTCATCCCCCTTCCCGGCCACATGGCTGCTACCGGGATTTTTCCCCGCCCTTTCCACCG
>DUVO01000259.1 GCA_012841005.1 Bacillota bacterium
AGTTGGATGCCGATATTATTGTTGAAATTGTGGAAGAGCTGGGCAGGGAACGGGTGTCGCGAATTTTGGGGGAGATGTCTTCCGATGACGTGGTTGATTTCCTGGCAGGATTGGAAGGAGAACAGGCGGAACATCTCCTGGGATTGATGGAGGCAGAAGATGCCCGGGATGTCAAATCCCTCCTTACCCATCCGGAAAACACTGCCGGGCGTCTGATGACCAATGAGTATATCACCATTAAAAGCAATTGGACTGTGGAAGAGGCCCTGCAGCGGTTGCGGGAAAAGGCTCCGGGGGCGGAAACTATTTATTATCTCTATGTTACCGATAACCAGGAAAGGCTGGTGGGTGTTGTTTCCCTCCGGCAATTGATTGTGGCCGCGGCGGACACACCCATTGCCGATATAATGTCTGAGAATGTTGTTTCTGTAACGGTTGGGGTGGATCAGGAGGAAGTGGCCCGCCTCATCGAGAGGTATGACTTTTTAGCCCTGCCGGTAGTGGTTAAAAACCGGCGCCTGGTGGGGATTGTGACTGTCGATGATGTCATTGACGTACTGGAGGATGAAGCCACCGAGGACTTTTCCCGTCTGGCGGCCATCGGAGGTGTTACCGAGGTCAGCGATCTCAGGGTTCCTGCCTACCAGGCGGCCTTCAAGCGCTTGCCGTGGCTTGTTCTTTTGATGGGTTTTGGCATGATTTCCGGGAATATTATCGCCCGTTTCGAAAAAACCCTGGAGGCGGTAGTGGTACTGGCAGTTTTTATTCCCTTGATTGCCGGTATGGCCGGCAATACGGGCACCCAGGCCCTGGCCGTAGTTGTCCGGGGATTGGCGGTTACGGAATTTAGACCCCGGGATTTCTTGTGGCTGCTGCGGCGGGAGGCCGGTGTCGGGATAATAATTGGCACTGTAAATGGCTTCCTAATTGCTCTGGTGGCCTACCTCTGGCAGGGCAACATATGGCTGGGTTTTGTCCTCGGTTTTTCCCTTTGGCTTACCCTTTTTGTTTCTACCATGGCCGGGGCAGTGGTACCCCTGATCCTCAATTATCTTAAGATTGATCCAGCTGTGGCTTCGGGTCCCTTTATCACTACCATTAATGATATTATCGGCCTGACCATATATTTCTCTATCGCTACTGCCTTTATGAGTTTTCTGGTTCCCTGAAGGCGAAAAGGGTTTAGGAGGTTTTGAATGCGGCGGTTAATTACGGTGTCCATTATAATATTTGTAATCTTATGGGCGGTGCCGGCAGTGGCAGCAGATGAGCTCCAGATCGAGGCAGAGGGTGCTGTTGTTATAGATGGGGAGACAGGGCGTGTTCTCTGGGCAAAAAATCCCCATTTGCCCCTGCCCCCGGCGAGCACTACCAAGATTATGACTTCCTTGTTGGGTTTGGAGTTGGGCCGGCCGGAAGAGGTTGTAACGGTTTCCCAGTTAGCCGCATCCCAGGATGGGAGCCGGGTTTACTTGGGAGCAGGAGAAGAGTATACCCTGCGGGAATTGCTCTATGCAGTGCAGCTGGCCTCGGCCAACGATGCCGCAGTGGCAGTTGCGGAGCACCTGGCCGGCTCCGTGGAAGGTTTTGCCCGCCTGATGAACCAGAGGGCTAGGGAGTTGGGGGCGAAAAACACCAATTTTATCAACCCCAACGGCCTGCCGGATCCTGAGCACCGGACCAGTGCCTATGATCTTGCTCTGATCACCCGCAAAGCCCTACAATACCCCGAATATCGGGAAATGATCACAACCAAATGTTACCCCATGTCCTGGCCGGGACACGAGGAAGAGCGCCAGCTCAGGAACCGGAACAAGCTCCTGGAGATTTATGAAGGGGCCGATGGGGTTAAGACCGGTTATACAATAGAAGCCGATCACACCTTTGTCGGTTCTGCCACCCGGGAAAAAAGACAGTTGATCAGTGTTGTACTGGGAAGCACCAATGGTGGGGTCTGGTCGGACACGGTAAAGCTTTTGGATTACGGATTCGAAAATTATTCCAACCATGAGCTGGTTAAGGCAGGAGAAGAGGTTACCGTGGTACCCGTCAAATATGGCACCGAGGTGCCGGTCCATACGGCTGCCGGTTTTATTTACACCCTGGCGCCGGGGGAGCAGGAAAGGATCAGCACCGAAGTCAACCTGCCCGAAACCCTGGTGGCCCCTCTGGAGGCGGGGGCACAACTGGGTAATTTAACGATTTCCCTGGGGGCGGAGAAACTGGCCGAGATTCCCCTGGTAGCGGCAAGGGAGGTAAGGAGGAAGTTATATACCCGGTGGTGGTTCTGGCCCGTGGCTATCTATATTCCCTGGCGTATCCGGGTTGGTATCCGGCGGCTCCAGCGTCATCGCCGGCGCCGGAGGTGGAAGGTAAAGAAAAACAAATGGTAGGAGGGAGCAGGATGCCTCCAGGCAAAAGGCAGGACTACATGGTTGTTGAGACCGGCTGGGGCTGGGTGGGCGTGGGCTTTTCGGCGGCCGGGCTGATCTCTTCTTCCCTGCCGCGGGAAAGCCGGGAGCAGGTTTTAGAAGAACTGCGGGTACATGGTGAACTGGTGGAACAAGTCGATTACCCCGGCCTGCGCCGGGACCTGGAGGAGTACTTTGCCGGAAGGAAGGTAGATTTTCGAGGATATACCATTGCCTGGAAGGGTTACACACCTTTCCAGCAGCGGGTGCTGGCGGCAGCGGCGGCAATTCCCTATGGAGAAGTCAGGTCTTACCGGTGGTTGGCCATTGAGGCTACCGGGCGTCCGGGTGCCAGCAGGGCTGTTGGCGGTGCCATGGCGGCCAATCCATTACCCCTCATTATTCCCTGTCACCGGGTAATCCGGAGCGATGGGGATTTGGGCGGTTTTGCGGGAGGTCTGGAATTGAAGGCCAGGCTCCTGGCGCTGGAAGGGGTTGAGCTGCCGCGCAAATCCTGAGGAAAAAGGTGGGGGCTGTTCCCGGGGAAGGGACAACCCCCACCTTTTTCCTCATCACTATCACCGAGCAGCAGTGGCGCCGCGGCTGGCCAGCATTTTTTCCATACCTTCCGTAACCTCTATGCTTCCATCGGGCAGGACCCAGAGGGCTTCGACGCCGGGAAGGCTCTCTACCAGCCCTTTGCTTTCGAGAAAGGGCAGTAAAAAGGCCGTTGTGGACAGAAAATCGGCCAGGCCGGAGTCGGGGGCCACTACCGTCACCCCCTTGAAATGTTTTGCCGGCATGAGAGTCTCCGGGTCAATCAGGTGATGGTACATTTCGCCGTCTACTGTATAGTAACGCTGGTAATTGCCGCTGCTGACTACCGCCGCATCGGTTACAAAGAGGGTATCGAGAATGGCATTACTTGTATATAGTGAGCCAATAGGGTCTTGTACTCCTATGGACCAGCGCTCGCGCTGGCTGTCAAGGGGTTTGCCGATGGTGCGCACATTGCCGCCTGCACTGATGATGCCGGCTTTCAATCCGGCAGCCATAAGCTCTTGAACAACTATTTCCGTAGCGAAACCTTTGGCTACTGCACCCACATCAAGGCTCATTCCTTCATCGGCAAGGTATACTGTCCCTTTGTCCGTGTCGACAATTACCTGATCAATATCTGTGTGCCGGGCGGCCTGGCGGAGCTCGTCCGGGGGAGGGAGTTTGGCCCAGGCCGGGTTTTCTATTCCCTGGGTGCGGTAATCATGCCAGATCTTTAGTACGGGTCCCATGGCGATGTTTGTACGACCGCCCGTTTGCCGGTACCAGTCTTTGGCAAAGAGGATCAGGTCGATTATTTCCTGGGCTACCGGCACGGCTTTAATGCCGGCATTATCGTTTATTGTCTTGATGTTGTTGATGTTCCCATAATTGTGGTAGATGTCGTATAGCTTGTGCAGTTCCTGAAAACGTGTTTTAATAAGTTCAAAGTATGTTGAGAACTCTTCCTCGCTTTTGGTATAGGCAACAACCTGGATCACGGTATCAAAGGTACCGAGAAAACTCCCAGTGTATCGCTTATATTCATTTACCTGGGTTTTTCTACAGCCTAGTAGAAGAAGGAGCAGCACCATTATGATAATTAATGGGCGCGCAAGTCTTTTCATTTTCATCACCTTTTCCATGATAACAAAAACCCTCCGGTGAAACAATGGTAAAACACAAAAAGAAAGCCCCTGCATAAGCTACCGGGGTAAGATACCTTCGATGCAGGGGCTTTATTATGTGATTACCGGGTAATATATATGCATAGCCAGCGTTAATCAAGGAGGCATTGTTGTTGGCTATTCCTTAATGTTGTTGCCGCAATGGAGTCTTCAATTTAGTCGAGATTCTTCGCTGCATGTTCGCCGGCGATACGACCACTGGTTAGGGCAAATTGCACTGCACTACCAGATATATAAACCTGATTGTAGAGGATTTTGTTGGCACATTCCCCGCCGGCATACAAGTTGTTGATAACCGAGCCATCTTCCCGCAGCACACGGAAGTGTTCATCGGTTTTGACACCGCCGAAGGTTCCCATAGTCTTAGGGTAGGCCTTGACTGCATAGAAAGGAGCCTTTTCAACGGCAACCACGTGTTCAGGTTCCTTACCCATGGCATCCTTTCCGGTTTTTGCACCTTGATTGTATTCTTCTACAGTGGCAACAAAATTGTCTACCGGGACATCCATAGCTTCTGCTAATTCGGCAAAGGACTCGGCCTTGGCCACCTCGTCGGTGGGCATTGCTTTCTCCAGAGAGGCAATAATATCTGCATTGGCCTCGGCGGAATCCAATACTACCCAGACGACATCCTCTTCGATAATTTTATTGGTAGCAATGGCGTAATGCATCTGTTCATTGGCAAAGCGTTTTCCTTCACCGTTGACATAAAGCTTGGTCCAATCCATGCCTATGGCACCGGTACCCTCTATTCTTGTCCCGATACCCATACCTATAATCCAGGGTTCTTCGTACAGGACGGCGCCAACCTTCTCTGCCATTAAGATTCCATCTCCCGTGCTGCCCGCGGCAGCAACCGTTAGTTCCGATGTCCCCTTTGCCTCGGGAACAAATCTTGCTAGAAGATCCTCATTCCTGGCAAAACCTCCGGTGGCCAGGATCACCTTTTTCGCTTCAATGACTATTTTTTCCCCATCGGGACCTTCGGCCACCACACCTATTACGTCACCATCGTCATCTGTACGCAGCTCTTTGGCGGGGGTTTCGGTGAGGATTTCAACCCCCTTCTCCTTAAGGTAGTTCTCTAAATTCTGGATTACCTCCCGGCCACCATTGGCCGGAAAATGAATCCGCCGTACCGGGTCTAAGCCAAAACCTTCTATTCTAGCGTATTTATGGCCGATATTATCGGCCAACCATTCTGTAGTTATAACGGCCTCGTCCATAAACATATCGACGAATTCATAGTCGGGGTACATACCGTCGGGGTTACTGGTAGCCTGGCGTTCCTTCCAGAGTTCCATCCAGGAATCCTTGGAATCTTCAATACCCTCGGCCTTCTGGAATTTAGTGCCTGTGGCAGAAATACCACCACCCGACAAGGCGGTAGAACCACCGGTAAAGGCCAGTTTTTCCAGGACTATAACCTCTGCACCATTATCATGGGCGGAAGCTGCGGCAGCCAGCCCAGTTCCGCCGGCACCTACAACCACTACATCGGTAGTTAAGACTTTTTCTGCTTCCTGTTCACCCTCATCTTCCGGTTTCGAGGGTCGTGAACAGGCGGCTAGACTAACCACCAAAACAAGACATAACAGAATTACTGTCTTTGCCCATTTGGTTTGCATAAATACCCCTCCTTGCTTTATAGTTCAAAGTGGAAGTTGAGAAATTAGGTATACCACCTCCTATCAGAAACTTCTACTTAAATTATTGCAAAAAGCGGGGTTACTTATCTAAACGTACGAGCAACAGTAAAACTACAGATATTAGTATATTCGGCGGTAATTCTCCTTTCCCTCCTTACTGGTTAGATCTTTCACATTTTTTTTCCATTGTAACCGGAAATCGTCCCGCTGCCGGTAGTGGGAAGAAAGGCGCCTTGGGTCGGTGCCGAGGGGAAGTAATGTAGGGGAAACGGGCCAATTCATTATGCATACCTTTTTTGCTCCTTAAATATTGACTTTGCTCCTTAAATATTGACTGATACCATTAAAAAGCCCTTGGGCTACCAGCTGGCGGAAATCAACATCACGCAGCAAACCTTCGTCGAGGCGATGGGAAATACAAGCAGTTTCTACGAGGGCGGCGGGGACCGGTAATTCCCGCAGGAGGGTCATATTGACAGGTCTAATACCATGGGAGGGGATGCTAATTTTACGGTGCATTTCCTGTTCCAGGCAGCCGGCCAGGAATTCATTCCTTTGGTTGCCCAAGTAGTACCGGATCCGGAAGCCTGACTGGGGTTTTCTTTTTTTAACCCAGGTGGCAATACTGAGAAAAAGAGTTGGTTTTAATTCACGGCACAATTGGATCCGGTCGGTAACAGGTACATAATAGTTATCCAGCCTGGTAAAATTGACCCTTGCCTTTACGCTGGTCAAAAGCTGGGCCAGGCGCCGGGCTATGTCCAGGGTGGGGATGTGTTCCGGCAGTCCTGTCGGGCTTACGGCGCCCTTTTTTTCCCCATCCCAGGAGGGGTCTAGCACTACATGTTGGTTATGATAATAGCCCAGTAAAGGGTAACGATCCTGGTCGATGACCAACCGGTGGGGGAGACCGGCAATTTCCGCCACTGTAGAGGTGCTCTCATCTAAAGTAGTGATTATGATCTGAGGTCTTCCTGCCCCGTCGGTTGTGACCGAAACAGTTGTGATCAGACCGTCAAAGACGTTAATTATGCCGGGGGGCATGTTGAGCTTTGCCCCGGGTAGGGACAAGATGGTCTTCTCCTTCTTCTGCTCAATATTCCAATTCAGGGGTGCTGTGGCCTCCAGGATAATGCGGGAGGGGGGGCAGGCAAAGGAACCGGGGGGACCATAAAGGCCTGTGCGGATGTTAGTCAAATATGGTAACAAGGACGCAAACCTCCTTCGACAACAATCCCTTATTAATAGATATGAAGTTTGAGTGAAGAACATCCTCTTGTTTGCGCCAGGGACAAAACTTTGACTAAGTGAATAATATGGAGTACTCCAGAAGTAATTGTTGGGATATTTTGGCTGTTGGAGGTGGTAACAACGGCAGCAAAAATAGCCATCAGAACCCATCTTATAACCCCGGAGGACAACATCGTGGAGGTGGTAGAAAACTATACAAAGAATATCGCGGAAGCAGGGGATTTGATCGCTGTCTGTGAAAGTGTGGTGGCCATTACCCAAGGCCGCATAGTCCAGCCTGAAGAGGTGAAGGCCGGGAGCCTGGCCAGGTTTCTCTGCCGCTTTACAGCCCGGCATGGCAGTTTAACCTCCCCGGCCGGGATGCAACTGGCCATCAATGAAGCCGGCCGGTGCCGGATTCTCTTGGGGGCAGCCTTGGGTGCTGTGGGAAAAATCACGGGGCAAAAGGGTCTGTTCTATTATATTGCCGGACGGCAGGTGGCACTGATCGATGATGTGGCCGGGACCATGCCGCCCTTTGAAGGCTATATTGTTTTGGGGCCCAAAAATGCTGCCCGGATAGCCCGGGCTGTCTGGGAGCGAACGGGGGTAGATACGGTTATTGTCGATGTAAATGACCTGGGTTGTGTTGACATCGTAGGTGCCTCCCCCGGTGTTAAACACTATCTGGTGAAAGGTCTTCTGGAGGATAACCCCAGTGGGAATTATGCTCAGCAGACACCCATTACCTTGATCAAGGAT
>DUVO01000238.1 GCA_012841005.1 Bacillota bacterium
AAGATGTGCGGAGGGTTTTTGTTCATGTTAATCCCATATAAAATTGGAAAAAATAGCTGCCCCTGCGGGGGTTTTTTCTTTGCCTGGTTCAGCATGGAACTGCCAGTGGCGGGCAAAATAGATCTACGAGGAATGAGATGATAAACGGGGGTCAGCGCGAATGAATCACTATACTTCCCTGGTTCGACATTCTGGCAACCGGGAATTGTTTCTCTTTTTGGAGTTGGCCATTTTATCCCAGAGCAGGGGTTATCCCCTTCATATCCACGTAGAGGGTTTGCGGGGTACGGGGAAAACAACCATAATCAGGGCAGCCCGGCAAATACTGCCTCCCATTAAGCGGCTCAAGGGTTGCCTCTATAATTGCGATCCGGAAAAGCCCCACTGTCCGGAACACCGGAACCTGAGCCGGGAGGCCATCTTTAGCCTGGGAATAGAGGAAATACCCATGCCTTTTCTTGAGATCTCTGCCTCGGCCAAGGTAGGGACTGTTGTAGGTACCATTGACCTGAGTCGCATAACAAACTCGTCCAGACCTGAGGCTGCCCTGCTGCCGGGTACTATTCCCCAGGCCCACCGGGGGATAGTATTCGTTGATGAAATTAACCGCCTTGCCGATACTTCACCTGAGTTGGCCGATGTTTTGCTAGATGTTATGGGGACAAAACCGGGCCGTTTACAGATCGAGGAGAGCGGATTGCCCCGGGTTGAGATCCCGGTTCAGGTCTCTGTCTGGGCAGCTTCCAATCCCGATGAAGATCCAGGCAGTCTGGAAGATATCCGGCGCCAGCTTTCGGACCGCTTTGACTTTCAAGTGGAAATGGGCCGGCCAGCTGAACCACAGGTAGTGGCGGCAGTGTTGGCCAGGGACAGAGGGAGGGAACAAGATGGCATTGTCCGGGACAGGAAGGTACAAGAGGAACTGCAAAAAATGGCCTGCCTGCTTCCCCGGGTGGAAGTAGATGAAAGGATAAGACAGGTTGTGGCTTCCCTGTACACAAAATTCAACCTGGAAAGTCTCCGGGCAGTTGAAGCCTTGCTCTACGGAGCCAGGGTATATATAGCGCGGGAAGGAAGAAGGTACCTGGTCGAAATAAAAGATCTCTTGACGGTGGCGCCAGCGGCCCTGCGGCACCGGGTGGAACCGGGTCGCTTAGCCGAAATCCTTCAACACTTAAAGGGCCTGTCGGAAGAGATGGAAAAACAAGTGGCGGCCACCCTTCCGGCGCAGAGGGAGACGACCCGGGCTGAGGGGAGAATTGCCAAGGCCAATAGAGACGGTAAACTGAATCTCTGGCAGCGGGCGCGGGAGTTTCTCAACAGGCTGATGGAAAGGATTCTTCCCGACTGGCTCCGCCACAGCCGAAGGAGGCGTCCCGGCAGAAGTGGCGGCGGCGGGGGATGGGGAGACCGACCGGGGAGCCGGTCGGAACAGGAAGGAGGGAGGGGGTTAAATAAGCCCCAGGTTTCCGATCCCACCCATACGCCAATTCTAGCACCTCCCCGGCGGGCGCGGCCCCTTTTTGAGATAGCTGCGGAAGGTTTAATAATACCACCTGCTGAGGAAGAGAAAAATGCGTCTGAAAACTAGCGGGCCAGAACAATTACGGGAGTGGGGAAAACAAATCGAGGCTTTGCTGGGGCAAAAGGGGGCCGTCCCCATCGGTGAGACCAGTGTTTTAAGCCGCAGCCTTCATACCATTGAGCCGGCACGACCGGGGATAATCAATGTGCTTCTGGGATCTGATGCCGGTATAGTTTTTTACCAGCGTTCCCGACCTGGAGAAATATTGCATCTGGACATTTTTCATTCCCTGGGCCA
>DUVO01000292.1 GCA_012841005.1 Bacillota bacterium
AGAAGAGCGCAGGCGAGTGAGGAAAAGCAGCGACACCATGTTTGAGCCCCGAAGGGCGAGTTGTGTCGCTGCCCGAACGAGCCGAGCTCGTTCAGTAGATTGGTGTGTCTCCTGCTGTGGGGGGGTACTTCCGGCACCCGATATCCGACTACCGACTACCTGTTATCGACAACCGTTATAGCAGCCTTTTACAGTGATTTAGCTCCCTGGCCACCTGTAAAAACCTCTCCTGCAGTTTTCTCCTTTCTTCTTCATCCTTGCTCCCATCCATTTGACCGCCGAGAAAGGCCAATTCACATTCGAGGCGGATAATGTTGGCCTCTACATCTTCAGCTGGGCCAGCCGCCTTGCCGCCCCTTTCCCCTCCCCTTTTCTTCGCCAAATAGTATTCATAGTTCCCCTGGTAACACCTCAGCCTCCCTGCCTCCAGGGCAAAAATCCTTGTGGCCAAGCGCATGAAATACCGGTCATGGGTCACAAAAATCAGGCTGCCGCCAAAACCGGCCAGCACCTCTTCAATTTTCTCCCTGGATTCAATATCCATATAGTTGGTGGGCTCATCCAGGACCAGAAAATTGGCCCCGGAAAGGATAAGTTTGGCAAAGGCAACCCTGCCCTTCTCCCCCATACTCAAATCGCCTATTTTTTTGTACACAGAATCCCCCCGGAAGAGGAGGCAAGCCAGAAGGAGACGGGCCCCTTCGACGTCAGCCTCCCCGGTCAGAACCTCATCGAGGACGGTGGCAGCAGGATTGAGGTTATCCAGTTCCTGGGCGAAATAGCCCATCTTAATTGCGGGACTGACCTTTACTTCCCCCTCATAATCGACAAGTAAGCCGGCAATTATTTTAAGCAGGGTGGTCTTGCCCGCCCCGTTGGGCCCGATCAGGGCAATTTTATCCCCCCGCCTGATGGTAAAGGAAACATCCTGGAAAAGCACCTTCTCCCCATAGGCCTTCCCCACCTTATCCCCCCGGATCAGGATCCGGGGAAACCTCTTCCCCGTTACATTTTTGTTGAGGACGGCAAAGGCAGGAGCCGGTAATTTGGCCGGTTTGGCCACCTTTTCCTTCTCGAGCCGTTCCAGTTCCCTTTCCTTGGCCTTGAGGACACTGGCATGTTTTTTGGCCTTACTCCGGTAAAAAGGAGAATCGGCGGCGTCATGGGCTTTTTTATACCAGTTTCGCCTGTCGCTTATCACTCTTTTTAAATGCCGGATCTTCTGCTGCTGCTTCTCGTATTCCCTCTCCACTGTCCGCTCCTCTATTTCCTTCTGCCTTCTGTAGGCCGAGTAATTGCCTTCATAGGCCTTCAACTCCCGGGGGGTTAATTCCCAGATCTTGTTCACCACCCGGTCCAGGAAAAAACGGTCATGGGAGATTACCACCAGGGGCTGTACCAGTTTAGACACAAAACCCTCCAGCCACTCACAGTTTTCCAGATCGAGATGATTGGTAGGCTCATCGAGAAGCAGTAGATCAAAATCACTGACCAGGATCCGGCACAGGGAAAGTTTTGTCTTTTCCCCGCCGCTCAAACTATTAGCCCTTTGGCCCCACCTTTCGGCACAATGCCCAGCCGGTTAAGGGTTTTTTCCACCTCTCTTCCGGCATCCTTGAGTCTGGGGTTTTCTGAAGCCGCCTGCATGACCACCCCGTATACCGAATCCTTCTCCCCAAATAC
Organism: Bacillota bacterium; assembly: GCA_012841005.1. Classification (GTDB taxonomy): domain Bacteria; phylum Bacillota; class DTU030; order DTU030; family DTU030; genus DTU030. The sequence goes on from DUVO01000292.1 coordinate 1,684, forward strand.
CGGGTATTGCTCCAAGTAGAGAATTTTCACCTTGGCAGGTAAGACCTCGATTCGCCCTTCATCACAGGCCTCCCGTCCGGCCAATAGCCGGGCCAGGGTTGTTTTCCCCACCCCATTCCTGCCCACCAGGCCAATTTTATCATCAGGGTTTATAGACCCGCTGATATTCTCCAGGACTGTCCTGGCACCATAGCTTTTACTTACACCAGTAAAATGTAAATTCACCATATCATCTCCTTGTCTTCTTCCAGACTATGGGGATGATAGCTAAAACAAAAAACTGCAGCAAACACCCCGGTGTCTTACTGCAGCAAGGAAACAAAGGCACGGGCTTGGTAAGCCCGGAACCGTTTTATTGGTTTTCCACGGAAGTGTTTTTTAACTATCATCCCTGCAAAGGGCATACTGCTCCCTTAATCAGCGGCTGCTTTCTGCCCGCCTCCCAGGTATTTATACTCACCCTGAGGGACTATTTAATTCCTTAGTTAAAAAACACTGTCCTCATTGCGCACCTCATATATCCTGTATTTTAACTTAATGATACCATAGAACAACCAGAAAGACAAGTTTCTGGTTATCTGTTAGCGCAGCCGGGCCCGTCGGCCGGGAAAACCGGAAACCGGATCACAAACCTTGTCCCGTCAGGGGAAGAATCTACCGCCACCTTCGCCTGGTATGATTCCAGGATTTTAAAGCAGATGAATAACCCCAGACCGGTGCCGTGTTCCTTGGTTGTTTGAAAGGGTGTCCCCAGATTATTCAGTATTTCCTCCGGGATGCCCCTGCCCGAGTCCTTTACCTCCAGCACAACGTTATTTCCCTCCATAGAGGTCGTGAGTTCCAAAGCTCCCCCCTTTTCCATGGCCTCCAGGCCGTTCCGGGAAAGATTAAGGATCACCTGACGGATGTCCTTGGAATCTACCAGTATATCCTCTATATTCCCCATTTCCAATATAACATCCTTGCCCTCCTTGTTGGCATCCGCCTGCAAAAGGGGCAGTAGGGCCGCCAAAATATCATTTAAGTTCTGCCATTGAAGATCGGCATCCTTCTTATCCCGCGCCAGGGAAAGATACTCGGTCAAGATTTCATTGGCCCGATCCAATTCATCAATGATAATAGCAAAATAATCATCGTATTCCTCCAGATTCCCTTTACTTTTGAGCAGTTGTATGAACCCCCGGACAGAGGTAATGGGGTTTCTGATTTCATGCACCACACCGGCGGCCATCTTTCCAATTATTTCACTGCGGTTAAACTTATAAATGCTGTTATTATGCTTCCAATCATACTGGCTTTTAATGAAGGCAAATTGGTGTTTGCTGACCAGATCCAGAACCTGGTGAATCCCGCAGCTGCTGAGCTGATAGGGACAGAGAACAAGGACCTTCAATTCACCAATTTCCCTCTCTAAAGCCGCTTCATAGTCCATAAATTTTTTCCAGTAATTATTGTTTATCCACGTTGTACAGCCAGAAACCCTGATCCCATCATAGCCCTTGGCCAGGGCATAATTGACTCTATCAACCCATCTCCTCACCAATTGCTCCCCTTGGAACCCATCACATTTTAAATACCACTCTGTATGGGGCAATATTTCCATTTGCTGGAGATAGGAACTGGGAACCGCATTTTTTAAATAACTGGCAGCCTCCAGGGTACTAAAGGGCTCGGAAACAACCCACAGGCAGTATTCATTATTCTCAAGACCAGCCTTGAAATAGGGAAGCAGTATAGCGAGTAAATCTTCCTTTGTCTCATAAAAGGCACAAAAATGGGTACCCCACGGTATATCATCTATAAAGGCAATTCCCGATTTCCTCAAGGTTAGTACCGGAACCTTTACTGCCATTATTAGTCCCCCCCCCCACAATTCAATTGACATTCAAGTCGCACATCTTTCTATTTCTCTCCCCGGCAGGGAAAATCCTTTCCAATAAGTTGTCGCTTATTGTAGAATTAATTATTTTGTTAAAAAACAGCTCAGTTTGCCCCAGTTCAACCACTTCGGCAAAAAATGTCTCCCCCGCTCCGGCCTTTTTATGATATACTCATCTCGTAAATTCACCTTTTCCTCAAACTTCGCAAACCGATTCCGACCGCCAATGGCGGTGAATGACAGTGTCGGACGATATTATTTATGGTCAGTCTTGAGGGAGTTGTCCAGGATGCAGCCAAAAAATATTTACCTGGTTTTTTCCAAAACAGGAACCTGGCTCTCGCGCTTAATTTGCCTTGTTTCCCGCATAAAATACGCCCATTCTTCCCTTAGTTTTGACCCGGGCTTTACCGAAATGTATTCCTTCGGCCGGACCAACCCTGACAATCCCTTCTCCGGCGGTTTTGTCGTGGAAAACCTGTACGAAGGGGTTTATAAAAAATTTCCCCGGTGCGAGTGCGTGATATATAAAGTTGCGGTAACCGATGAACAGTACTCTGCCTTAAGGAAACAGATCGAGCAATTCTTAAGGAATAAAGAGAAATATAAATATAATTTTATCGGTTTATTCTGTGTCCTATTAAACAAGCCCCTGAAAAGAAAGTATCATTATTTCTGCTCCCAGTTTGTGACCGAAGTTTTAATCAACAGTCATATTCTCTCCAGTGAAAAAAAACCGGAACTTATCACTTCCAGGGACTTGCAATCATACATGAAGGACAAGGACCTCATCTATGAAGGTTTTACCAAAGAAACCCGCACAGTCTTGAAAACAAAGGACAAGCTGGTAATCCCT
>DUVO01000204.1 GCA_012841005.1 Bacillota bacterium
GGCAATTAGCTCCCTTTGGCTTTCTTCCATCAAGGCCTGCACTTCCCCGCCTGTTATTGCGTTATAGACCCTGGTGCCGGCTCCAACCAGCTTGTCAAGGTAATAATTGCCCTTGTTCTCAGCCACGCCCCGCAATACAAGGACCGCCTCCATACCCAGTTTTTTGGCTGCCGTCGCCGTTTGCAGGGCATGATTGGAGTGGACGGCCCCGGCGGTAATAACAGTATCACAGTTTTTACTCCGGGCTTCGGCCATGATAAATTCCAGTTTTCTCGTCTTATTACCTCCCAGTGCCAGCCCAGTTAAATCATCCCTCTTAATAAACAAATCTATTCCCAAATCTCTGCTGATATTGGCCGCGTATACGATGGGCGTCCTGCCCCACATCAGTTTTACCCGGGGGTATTCCCGCAGCCGCTTTATTAATTTACTACTATCCAAATTTATCTACCTCCTTCTGCCATACCGATATACAATTCAGGGTACAGTTCTCTTTTCTAGAGTGTGGCAAAACCTCCCCAGCTCTAAATCGCCCAAAAAAGGGTTTGGCCCGCCGGTAGCCAATTAAAATTAATGGGAATAAAAATCAGGAGTGACAGGTAATGACCAATAAATCCACCCCAACAAAAAATCGCGGGCAGAAGCCCAAACCCCCGGTAAAATGGGCGGGAGGCAAGATGCAGCTTTTAAAGCAGTTTGAACCCCTCTTTCCCCGGAAAGAATATAACCTTTACCTGGAACCCTTCGTGGGAGGCGGTGCAGTCTTTTTCCACCTGCTGCCCCCTGCTGCCATCCTCATTGACAGCAATGCAGAACTTATCAACTTCTACCAGGTGGTGCGGGACAATCTGGACCAATTGTTGCAGGATCTGGAAAAACACAAAAACACGAAGGAATATTATTACTCGCTGCGGGCCCTCGACCCTGGGAATCTATCTCCCGTCCAACGGGCTTCCCGATTCCTTTACCTCAACAAAACGGCATATAACGGTCTCTGGCGGGTGAACAGCAAGGGGAAATTCAATGTGCCCTTCGGCAGATACAAGAATCCCCGGATTATTGATAAAGACAATCTCCAACTGGTGGCAGAGGCCCTCAAAGGAGTGGAGTTGCTCAGCGGCGATTTCAGCCGTGTTCTGGAATTGGCCCCGCCAGGGGCCTTTGTGTACCTCGACCCGCCCTATCATCCCCTGTCCGAGACGGCCAACTTTACCAGTTATACCCCAGGGGCCTTTACCAGGGAAGACCAGATCCGGCTGCACAGGGTCTTTGCCGAGTTGGACCAGCGGGGCTGTATGGTAATGTTGAGCAATTCCGACACACCCTTTATCCGCACCCTCTATTCCCACTACGACATCCGGGTCGTCTCCGCCCGCAGGGCCATTAACTGCCGGCCCACTGGAAGGGGACCGGTGACGGAACTTGTTGTCCGCAATTACTAGTTGTAAGGGAAAACAACCTGCAGACAAAGATCCCTATAATCACAATTCTCCTGCAAAACCCGGCAGCCGCAAAACCCTGTGCTCACCAAGTCATTGGTCATAGTTTGTGCGATCCAGCCGTGCAATACATTCCGGTGTGTCGACCCGGGGAGAGTTAACTACCTTAGATACCCGGTATGCCTCCATTGGCCCCCCGTAAGGCTGCAGGAGCTTTCTTAATGTATCGGCTGCATCGGGCTGCTGGGGTTTCAACCAGATTGCCTGCTCCTCTGCCTCAGCCAAAATAGCCGGCATCCTCTGGTGTATTCTTTGCATAAAGGCATTGGCCTCTGTTGTTATGATACAACATGAGGTAATGCTTTTTCCTTCCGGTGAACGCCACTGTTCCCAAACCCCCGCAAAGGCAAATACCGGTTTGTCCGGAAGGATGATGCGAAAGGGGTATTTTTCCCTGCCGGCCCTTTTCCATTCAAAAAAGCCGTCGGCCGGGATAAGACAACGACGTTCGAGAAAGGCCTTGCGAAAAGACGGTTTCTGATCAATGGTTTCTGCCCTGGCATTGATCAATTTATAGCCAATCCTTTCCTCCCGGGCCCAGCCAGGTATCAGACCCCAGCGCATCGTGGCCACACGCCGTTGGCCGGTGCCTTCCGTCACAACAAGAACCTTTTGCCCCGGGGCAATATTATATCTTCGGTTGTAGGTTAAATCAGCCTGTTGGGCAAAAAGGAAAATCCGGCGCAAGATTTCTAAATCGGCTGTCAGGGTGAAACGGCCACACACTGACACGTCACCTCATTTCCAGTATTATCTCAATGGACACGAAAGATACGGGCAAGGAGAGCCGCCAGGCGATTGTCCTTTCTCAATTCAACCGCCTTGTGTTGGCATAGTTCATGACAGCACATGCATTCTATACAGGTGTCATAATTGATCAGTTTTGTTTCTCGATCGATGGCCTGCACAGGACAACTCTCAACACACATGTTACAGCCCTTGCAATTCTTTTTGTTGATCCGGGGCCTGGTCTTGAAAAAAGCTATTACCTTTCTTAAAAGGGCAGCATTGGTCTGCACCACCCTTTTGTATCTTCGGGGCAGCTTAAATCCCGGATACCGGGGCGTTGTATTATAATCTCCAGCAATTTCAATTCTCTCCCATTCCGCCACCCCCAATTGCCTTTTCCGGGCGGTGGCCAGAATTGGTATGTCTTCCACCTCTAAACCCAGCATTGCCGCCGCCACCGTATCAAGGGCCAGGGGATCGGTGCTTATGAGAATTTTCTCTCCCCGGTATACCTCCCCGGCAGTCGGCCCTTCCCCCTGCATGGCAATGATCCCATCCATAATGTGAAGGCCCACCCGGGCGGCCTGGTGGATATCGCAAATGACCTCCCCCAGCTCATGCTGATTGGGAGCCAAGCGATGATATTCCGCTTTCTTTAATCCCGGTATGCAGCCAAAGAGGTTCTTCACGGCACCGGTAAATATCCCCGCCGAATGGGTTTTCTGCTTGGGTAAGTTGATAACAAAGTCGGCGGCAAACATTGGCTTCGCCAGGTACATTTTCTCAACACAGCCACTGGCGGGTTTGATTTCGACTACTCCTTCTTTATCAAAGTTCTTTATAATGGCCCCTTCCTCTTCTGCCACCCTTTCCAGCCCGGAAACACTGAAACTTTTGGTAGTGGGAGCAATCCCCCCTATGGCGCCGCCGGAGCTGTCCCCAATCCACACGTTGCATCCCAAGCCTTTGAGTATTTGGATAAGGGCCCGCACAAACTCCGGGTGGTTATCGCAGCAGTTTCTGGGGCTTTCGGGCCGATCAGATTGACCTTGAGGAGCACCTTCATCCCAGCCGCAACAAACCTTCCCCAACCCCCTAAAAGTTCTACCCCAGCATTGATCTTGTTTTTAATATCGGGCAGATTGTATTCGACACAATCCATAATAATTACCTTGCTCATCAATTACACCCCATTCTGCTTAATTTATACTATTTAACCCCCCCGGATAATCCTGGGGTATTCTCCCTCGAGCTTATACTCAAATAACCGACCGATGGAGCAGCAGATCCATCCCGCCCTGTAGAAAAGAGCCATATTCTTGTCGAAGACCTACTCTGCGGCGGTGGGGCAATCCGGGCATATGCAGGCGGTGGAAAGGCATCTGCCCGCACCAGCGTATTTAACAGTAGGGCACACTCCCTTTTTATCCACCAGAGAAACACTTTGACAATTACCGGTATTTTCCTGCTCACAAGCTCATTAACATACTACGCAAAAAATAACCTGCAGTATTATTGCATATCTAATATCTATGGACTTTCGACCATCGTATCAAAGTGACAGTACTAGCAGTGCAAGAAAAAGAGGGGGATATACCCCCCCAACGGCTTTTTCATCTTTAATAGAGCCGGCTCAAATCTATCTTGGCCCTGACCGTCAACAGCGGGTCCACCAACTGGGAAATCTCAACATCCACTATGGCCGACGCCAGAATATAAGCCTCTTCAAAGGAGAGATCCTTGACCTCCATCAGATACTCTACGGCATCTCTTAAGGCAATTTGAGCAGCCGTAAACAAATCTACATGGGAGCCTATAAACATGATCCGATTGTCCTTTTCCAATACCGGACGTTCCAAGCCGGTATTCTTCTTTACATCCACCCGGACAGTAACCACTGCCCGGCATTCCACCCCCGTACCGCACACTTCACCATCGGCTTGAATCGCATGGCAGTCACCCAGATGAAGCATGGCACCTTGAACATTTACCGGCAGGTTCACCCTGCAGCCGGCTCCAATTTCTGCTGTATCCATATTGCCCCCATGGTCCCCCGGGGACCCGCAGGGTATTGGATCTCCCTTTGGCGTCACACCAATTACGCCCACCATGGGCCTAATGGAAAAGGAGAAATTTTCGTCCCAAATAACTTTATTGTCCGCAATCGGCAGGATTTTTGTCGTGGGTGTCTCCACTTCATCTGGCAGAACTCCCAAACCCGGTACAGCTACCATCACTCCCTGTTCAGCCACCTCAATGCTGAGGATGTCCACCACCAGGGTATCCCCGGGCTCGGCTCCTTCGATATAGATGGGGCCGGTAGCCGGATTGACCCGGTTAAAATCGATGGATTCAATTACATCCTCTGGCGAACGAATTTGATTGTCAAAACAATCCTCGGTCTCAATTACCAGGATGTCCCCGGGTCTGGCCCTAGCTATAGGCGTCTTCTCCTCACCGATGGCAAATACCTTATGCTCACGAGAAACATGGATTATATCACCCTTAGCTGCTGCCATCCCGGTTCCCACTCCCCCCAAAATTAGGACTATAACCGCCAACAACACAACACCTTTAGCCCTGGCCTTCAATTTCGCTCCCCCTCCTCAGTTGATATTTATAATAGTCTACAATAAAAGGGTAAGCTTGTCTACACTATTTTCCATATTTTCTGTTTTATGGTATTACAATACCTTGCCAGTGAATAGATAATATATTCCACTAACTTGACTCTCCCCTTATACAATGCGGTATGGGGTCTTTGGCACTCAGCAATTGTGACCGAATATAATTCAGCAATACCCGGGGGATATTGGACTCCCAGGAGGACAGGGTTGCAGGTCATTTCCCAGCTTGTTTGGCTTACCCAATAAATGCTCAACAGAAAATCACCCCAAGGTATTCCCACCATCTACGTTTACCGCCTGGCCGGTGACATTATCATTGGTGGCAAAATAAAGTGCCAGAGCGCCCATATCGGCAACAGTTTGGTCCCTGCCCTGGGGTATATATTTCCCCCTTTCTAATTCTACCTAATTAAACAAAGCAGGATTATCAAACCTCCTCTATAACAATATTCAATGACAGTCCTCTATGTAATTAACATGCAGCAATTCCAATTTAATTTATAGACTATACCTTCAATGTCTGTTCAGAATTATTGGGCTAATACTACAAAACCCCGACCGGCATAAAAACCAGCGGGGTACTCAGGGCTGTATTCATCCAGGAGCAATAGAACAAAGCTTCGTCCACTGCAATTATTCACTGCATATTGCTACCCGGATGCAGTCTTTTTCTCCCTTCATAAAGAAACGAATTGCCTCATCAGCCCGGCTCAGGGGAAAGCGGTGGGTAACCATCTTGTGGATCGGGTATTTCCCCTTGTTTATGGTCTTCACGGCCGTGTAAATGTCCAGGGACTGCCCTTGATTTGCAACTCACAATTAATCACCCGGTTGGTATCGATGGAAACACCAGGTTTATTGGTGTAGCCAACACAAACCAGGGTCCCATTGTCCCTCAGAGCATCTAATTTCCCTTTCTACCCCCACAAACTCTGATCTAACTGGCGATACTGCAGGGCTTCTGCAACATGCTCCACTTTGATTTCCCTTTCCTGGGCCAGGTCGGCAATAGTACGGGCCAATTTTAAAATCCGGTCGTGGGCCCGGGCACTTAATCCCAGTTTCTGGAAGGCTTGCCTCATAAGGGCTTTAGCCTCCCTGCCCAGGGAACAGTGTTTGCGCACCTGGGCTGCAGTCATTGCGGCGTTGTAGCGGAATTTTTCCTGGGAAGCAAAACGTTCCTCCTGAATCTGCCGGGCGAGCTTCACCCGCCTCGCAATTTCCCGGGATGTTTCCGCCGGGATTCCCCCGGCAATATCGTTATACTCCAGGCGGGGAACCTCCAGGTGAAGGTCGATCCTGTCCAGCAGAGGGCCTGAGACCTTGTTCCGGTATTTCTGCACCTGGTAAGGGGTACAGCTGCATTCCCGTACAGGATCGCCAAAAAAGCCACAAGGGCACGGATTCATACTTGCCACCAGCATAAAGCGGGCGGGGTAGGTAAGGGTAGCATTTACCCGGGCGACGGTTACCCTACCCTCTTCTAGAGGCTGCCGCAGTACTTCCAGAACATCCCGGTGAAACTCGGGAAACTCATCTAAAAAGAGGACCCCCGTGTGGGCAAGGCTGATTTCCCCCGGCCGGGGGATACGGCCACCCCCGACCATACCGGCGGTGGAAATGGTGTGGTGGGGAGCGCGAAAGGGACGGGTCCGGATTAGGGGTTGCTCCGGGGGCAAAAGGCCGGCAATGCTGTATATGCGAGTCACTTCCAGGGCTTCGACAAAGGAGAGCTCCGGCAGGATGGTGGGCAAGCGCCGGGCCAGCATGGTTTTCCCGGAACCGGGCGGGCCAATCATCAGGACATTGTGGCCCCCCGCAGCGGCAATCTCCAGGGCCCGTTTTGCATTCTCCTGCCCCTTAACATCGGCATAATCGAGGGCTAAGTTGAGTGAGGGAATGGGTAAGGGTGAATTCCTGGTGTAGGGGTCAATCTTCCCTTCTCCTTGTAAAAAGTCAATTACTTCCCCCAGGGTATGAAAAGGGTAAATCTCCAACCCATTAACCAGGGCGGCTTCTTCGGCATTTTCCGCCGGGAGAAAGACCCGTCTCCCTCCCTGCTTTTCCCAATCCATAACCATGGGCAGGACACCGGCAATGGGCCGCAGGGAGCCATCAAGGGACAGCTCTCCCAGAAAAAGAATATCGGCAAGATCCTGAGACCCGATTTGTTCCGAAGCGATAAGAATGCCCACAGCGATGGGCAGGTCAAAGGCGGAACCCTCCTTTTTCCGGTCCGCCGGGGCCAGATTTACAGTAATACGGCGGGTGGGAACCTGGCACCCTGAATTTTTCAAGGCCGCCTTCACCCGCTCCTTAGCTTCCCGCAGGGCGGAGTCGGGAAGGCCAATAAGATCGAAGGAAGGAAGACCCCGGGCAGTGTCAACTTCCACCTCAACTTTATAACCGTCCATACCCATAACTGCTGCACTATATACCTTGGCAAAGGACAATTTCGCCAGCTCCTTTGTGAAGGTGATCAAAGTCAATTATTCGTCCACTGTCGGGGCAAATCCTGCCATATTTCGCCATTATTAGTACAGTAAGCTAGATGTCTGCCTCCCATGGGAGCAATGAAATAAGGAGTTGTTCGGGATATCCCCCTAAAATAAAAACCTCCCGCCGATTAGGGAGGATTAACTTCTTGCTTAGGAGTAGTTTACTCTATGCCTCCACCCAAGAAATTTATTTATACCCTATTCTGTTTCCCCGTCATCCATTCAACTTCCATCGGTATTACTGCTACCCTCTGCAGCTCCTCTTCGGTAAAACCCTGAGGCTTTCTACCGGTGATACTTTCGACAAATCTTTCCAACAGCATCTTCTTTTCTAAACCCTCTACTACAAATGCTTTTCCAAAGGCAACAACACTCCGGTATTGGACCGTATAGTTGCAGGGCTTTTCGCCGGGTATAATCTTTGTGAAGGAATCTATTTCAAAACACACCCTGGGATCAGCCAAAATATTGTCCAGTTTTTCCCCAACAGGAGCGCAGTGGAAAATAAATCTTCCCTCGTCATAAACGTAGTTTAGGGGGATTACATAAGGATATCCCCTGGCATTAATTGTCCCCAGCCGCCCCACCTTGTTTTCTTTGATAAAAGCTTCAATCTCCTCGTCAGACATTTCCCGATCCGACCTTCGCATCCTGCGCCATGGAATCATCGTCTCTCCTCGCCCCTTTCTTTTATACCCGCATCTCTTTACCATGCAATCAATTGCCGACTTCACCTTAACTTATTACTTTACAAAAATATGAAGTCCATATCAAACACAATTACATTCACCACCGACTTTTCTTTTTGCATCTCCAGCTTTCTTTTAAAGCCCTGATAAAGTAAAGGGTAATACGGTCTTGAAAAACATCTGTAAAGTTCCGACTGGTAATTTACTTTCACTAAGGTCCAATTGCCAGTAGTTTGCTTAGGCATCCCCTGAAGGCAACAGGAATAATCATCAAATGCCTACCCCACACCTTTTATGCTGGTGGCCAGCTAGAACTCATGTCCGTGCGGATATTATGACATTCCTGTCTGGGAGTGTATTTGCACATACTAACACTTGAAAGGTTTCCCAGTGTTTAATCCTTCCTCAAATAATTCACGCAAAACCATACCGAGTACAACCAAAGTGATAGCAATCAAAGCAACCGATGCAAAAAAGTTACCCCATAGAATCCGCGTCGGATTCTCCCAGGGGCTCAAGACTGTCAGCCTGTGGGGAAACCAATTATCGGGCGGGGTTAAGCTGTAATCCTGTTGCACAAAAGGCATAGGGGTACCGAAGCGAAGGTCTCTGAGCTGGCCGGGGTGTGTCACTGTCACAGGAATGAACAATGGTGTAAGAGCCACTATTATAGTACTTAAAACTATTATGCGAGTAATGGTTTTCGAAGACAAAAGATACCCCCCTTTCCCCTATGCTGATGATAAGGAAAACCTAGGGCGCCGTCCGGTTAATAGCTGTGTTTAATGCGGGTTTTCTGTATCTCTGGTCCGAATTCAGCGAGTTGATGATTTTCATCTGTTGCGCATTTGTCAAAAAAGGTTGGAATCATTTACCCTTACATTAAGCCTTTACTGCTGCCTTTGCCTTTCTGGCCCTGCACCCTATGCAGTGCTTAGTTAAAATGGCGGATGGACCTATCCATCCGCCATTGACATTTGAAAGAGAGTCTTACTGAGCATAGGCGGCGGCGCCTTCCCCTGCGATGCGTCCAAAGACAACGTTGACGGCCATGGGGTTGGCACCATAGGTTCCGGCGCTGGCGCATTCGCCGGCGGCATAGAGACCGGGAATGGCATTGTTGTTGGTGTCGAGAACCCGTGCGCCGGTGTCAGTCCGAATACCACCAAAAGTACCCTGAACGTAGCAGGTTAACTTGCAGGCATAATACGGCGGCTCGTCAAAGGTAAGGTTGAGCATTGGCCTGCCGAAATCCTCGTCTTTGCCGTTCTTCACAAAACCGACGTAGCGCTCGACCGTTTCGACCAAGTTCCCTTTGTTGACGCCGATCTTATCGGCCAGCTCTTCAATGGTCGGAGCACTTTCGAAAAGACCCAAATTATAGTATTCGCGAATGTCCTGAATGCTGTCCACCAACGACTGGTCAAAGAACATCCAGCCGGTGCCGCCCTGGGCCACCACGTCCATCCCGGCATTGTAGCTTAACTGTTCATTGATAAAACGTTTGCCGTCATTGTTCACGAAGATGGCACCCATATTTGCGAGAGAACCCATGTAGTACACTTTAACACCATCGGCGTTATAGAGATAATTGACCCGAATATAGTCTATGTCCGCAAGCTGCGCACCCACAGCTTCGGCCATCAACTGCCCGTCGCCCGTGGCTCCCGGTGAACAGGAGAAGTTATATCCCTTCAACTCAGGCACATATTTAGCAACCATTTCATTATTGGCGCCAAAACCACCGGTAGTGAGAATAACGGCCTTTGCCTTGATGGCATACTCCCCGGACGGGCCTTCCACCTTTACCCCGGCTACGGCTCCGTCTTCCATGATGAGTTCCACTGCCCTGGTATTGACCCGGACGTCGACACCTTTCTTTTTCACTTCATTCATCAGGGCAGAAGTGATTACCTGACCCAACTTACCAGCTTCCCTGGCGGAAGTCACAGAGAAACCGGAGCTGGTAACAGTAAGAGGCGCACCGATGCTCCGCAGCCAGTCGGCAGCCTTCCCGTTATTGTGGGCCAGGACATCGAAGGCTTCCGGGATGCCCTTGGGATTGCTTTTGACATAGTTCTTGTACATATCATCGGCAGTTGCAGGAACACCAAGGGCTTTATGAAGGATGGTTTCCGATGAGCCAAAACTTTCAATGGAATAGGCGGAAGTTCCCCCCAAGAAGGCCAGTTTTTCCACCAAAATAACTTTTTTTCCTGCCTCGGCCGCAAAAGATGCAGCTGTCATTCCTGCTGCTCCACCGCCCACCACAACAATATCCACCGTGGTATCGGCCGCCGGTGTAAACTCCTTGGGAATCTCGGTCTTGAGTTCGGCAGGATCCCTGCCAGCATCTTGCACACACTGCTGGATTGCCGACAGAAGAGCCACGCTGGATATGGTCGCACCCGAGACAATATCGACAGCCAAGGATTGATTCTTGACTATCAGTTCCGGATATAGCTCAATGGGAATATCGCCGACATTGTATGTCTCATTGTGGCTGTATACCCGGATATCTTCAATGGCATCATCACTGAAGTCCACCTGTACCACAATTGGGCCATTCCTACCGTCGCCAATACCGGTATAGGTTCCGGCTTTGTATATGGTTTTTGCTTCCGGCTCAGTCGAACCACCCGTGCAGCCGGATAAACCGAGAAGCAGCACAAGACAAAGCAGTACAGCGATTGTTCTCATCTCTGTACACTTTTCCCCCTCTCTTTTCTTTCATTGCCGATAGGCAAAGGCCATAGAGAAGGCTACCGTTACCGGCATCGCCCTCTCCGCTTGTTGCCTCCTTTACCGATATAAGGCCTGCATCGCCCCACCAGCGGTCTATATAAGCCATATCCCGGGGTTTCTTGAGGAGAGCCTCAATCTCGTCGGCAAGACTTCCCCACGTATAGCCACTGTTATCTCCCTTCAACCACTCGAATGCCCGTAGGCGGGAGAAGCTTTCTGCCGCTTTATGAAGCGACTGCACGAAGCCTCTCAGGCAGCTCGAGCCACTCAACGGCGGCTTAAGTATTCACTCCCTTGACACCCTTATCTATTTTGGTATGCACATCCCCCCTCTTTTACCGCCCGGTCGTAGAACAGCGACTGCGCGGCCAATATGTAGTTGATGTCAGTCATCTCAACCACTGTGGAGGAATCACACAGCCGACACCCCGGTTCCTGTCCGCTGGCATCCCGGTACCCACATTCGGACTGGCCGGGTCCTAGCGATAGTTTCGACCGTCGCGTCACAGCGCCCGTCCCCGCTGGTTGTTTCAGCTACCCGTCAGCAAGCTCTCTCATGGTGATCACCCTGGCACATGTTATTTTTTCGACAACCAGCTCCCACTTCCTGCCGCCTTAAAGCTCAAACAAAGGATTTTTCCCTGCGAAACCCCCTTCGAAATCCTGCCTTACGGTAAGGTTCCGTAGGTTTTCTTTCGTATATGGCAGGTTAAGTGTCATACCAGCATAAAGAAAAAAGCGCCTCCCTCCACAACCAGAAGCGGGCGCTTAGTCTTAGGTAAATAAATGGCGCGGTTTGCACACTCCCCTCATACCAACCCCGGAAAACCCTGCTGCCGCAGGGCTTCGTACAGTACCAGGGCCACGGAGTTGGAAAGGTTGAGGGAGCGAATCCCCGTCAGCATGGGAATGCGGAGGCAGTACTCGGGGTAAGCTTCCAGGATTCTGTCGGGCAGCCCCCTGGTCTCACTGCCAAAAACCAAAAAATCCGTCTCCTTATAAGAAACTGAATCATAGCGTATTTTTCCCTTGGTGGTGAAGAAAAAAAACCTGTGTTCCGGGAAGGCCTGGCGCAGCTCTTCGAAACAGTCCCAATAGCTGACCTGGAGATACTGCCAGTAATCAAGACCGGCCCGCTTCAGGTGGCGGTCCGAGATGGAAAAACCCAAAGGGCCCACCAGGTGAAGGGGTGTTCCCGTCACGGCGCAGGTCCGGGCGATATTGCCGGTATTGGGTGGAATCTCCGGTTCATGCAACACTATCTGCATAAGCTTCAACCTCCCTGGAGGGGAAAAGCATCCTTAATAATCTCAATCCTTGGCTTTCCACCGTCGGTAAGCAGGATAGCCACTACATCGAAGCGGCAGTTTATCCCTGCTAAACCCCGGCTGACAAGATAAAATTGCGCCAGGCGGGACAGGCGGCGCTGTTTTTCCCAATTAACTGCTTCCTGGGGCAAACCAAAGCGGGTCGAGGTGCGGGTCTTAACCTCAATGAAGACTAGTTCCTCCTTTTCCCGGGCAATGAGATCAATTTCCCCCAACCGGCAGCGGAAGTTTCGCTCCAGGATCCGGTAGCCCTGGCGGCGCAGGTAACGGAGGGCCATCTCCTCCCCCAATTGCCCGATTTCTTTTCTATCCATCCTCTCCCACTTCCCTGCCAGCAATGCTTTTACACGGGAAGAGGCTCGCCAGGGGTTCGAAGCTGCGCCGGTGCAGGGGGCAGGGGCCCAACTTCATCAGGGCCTGAACGTGCTCCGGGGTTGGATACCCCTTATGCCGGGCAAAACCATACCCGGGATATTGCCGGTCCCACTCTTCCATCCAGGTGTCCCTGGTTACCTTGGCCACCACAGAGGCAGCAGCAATACAGGCGCATTTGCCGTCACCGCCTTCTATCCCTTCCTGGGGGAGGGCCACCCCGGGAAGGTGGAGGGCATCTACTAAAAGATAATCGGGGAGAAGGGACAACTTCGCCAGGGCCTGTTCCATGGCCTTCCGGGTCGCCTGCAGAATATCAGTGGCATCTATGTATGCGGGACTGCTGCTCCCCACGGACCAGGCCAGGGCCGATGAGGTGATCTCCCGGAACAACTCCCGCCGCTGCCGGGGGGTCAGCTTTTTCGAATCATCAAGGCCACAAAGGGGCTTATCCTCCGGCAGGATAACAGCGGCCGCCACCACCGGTCCGGCCAGGGGGCCCCGGCCGGCTTCGTCGGTACCGGCCACATAACGATACCCTTTTTCTCGCAGTTCCCGTTCCCGCCGGCACAGGTTCTCCCACCGGAATATCTCTTTCTTTTTATCCTCAATCTTTGTATGCCAACGCCGCCCTAAATTATGTACTCCCCGGCGGGGATCTTCCCGCAATTCCGGCAAGACCTTCTCCACCTGTTGCCAGGACATTCCCCGGAGCCAATCCTCCAGTTCTCCTATGGTCATCTGGTCTAATTTCACCGTTCTCCCTCCTCTGGCGGCAGATCCAGGGTGATACGGCCCAGCTGACCCTTTTGGAATTCCTTCAAAAGCAGCCTGGCTGTCCTGTCCCGGTCCGTCACCCCACCCGGCAGGAGCATTCCCCTCCTGGCAGCGATATGCTCCAACAGCTCCTCCGGATACCTGACCGATTCAGGCAGGTCGTAGCGGCTCCGGAGTTGTTCCGGGGCTGCATTTAGTAAAAAGGCACCCAGCCAGAGGGATACCTCTTCCACCGGGATCGCCTCTGGTGGAAGGGCTCCGGTGGCCGCCAATTTCAGGCCAATAGCTTCATCTTCCACCTGAGGCCACAGGATCCCGGGCAGATCCAACAGTTCCATTTCTCCTTCCACCTTGACCCACTGTTTTCCCCGAGTAATACCGGGTTTGGCACCGGTTGCGGCCCGCCTTCGCCCCGCCAAGCGATTGAGCAGGGAGGACTTTCCCACATTGGGGATCCCAACTATCATCAAACGAACAGCCCTTTTTCTCCGACCTCTTGCCGTCAATTTCTCCATAATCGGATGAACGAGACGCCGGGATGCTTTTATTATTTCCCCCACACCCTGCCCCGCAAGGCTGTCGGCCGGAATCGCTTCCCGGCCCCGGGATTGAAACCACTCCTGCCACCTGGTGGTGGCCGCCGGATCGGCCAGATCCGCCTTATTTAATACTAACAAGCAGGGTTTATTACCTCTTATCTTTTCCAATTCCGGATTACTGCTGCTGAAGGGAATCCTAGCATCGACAACCTCCAGGATCAGGTCAACCAGTTGGACATTTTCCCGGACCAACGCCCTGGCCTTGGCCATATGACCCGGATACCACGGCACACCTTCTCACCCGCTTTCATCCAGGGAATAAATATCCCTTTTGGAATTGATCAAGCCGATATCTCCCGGCGGCCAGTAAATAAAGGCTGCTTTTCCGATAATATCTTCCCGCGGCAGCATACCTACATCGGGATAACGACTATCGCGGCTGTTATTCCTGTTATCCCCCAGGACAAAATACCTATCGGGGGGCACCGTCCCTTCGAAATTGCCGTAAGTAGGTTCCAGGAGATAGGGCTCTTCCAGGGGATGGCCATTGACAAAAACCCTGCCGTCCTTGATTTTGATATGATCGCCTCCCACCCCAATTACCCTTTTAATAAAGTCCTCCCTTGGGTTGGTAGGATACTGGAAGACAATTATATCTCCCCGCTGAGGACGGGTGAAATAATAAAGAAACTTGTTTACCAACAACCGCTGTCCATGATGCAAGGTGGGCTCCATTGAAGACCCGTCCACCACAAAGGACTGTACTACAAAGGTAATGATAAAAAAGGCAAGCACCAGAGCTATGACAACACACTCCAGGTATTCCCGGACAATCCCCTTTTTTTGCGCCATGTCCTCCCTCCTCACTTCCCCCCACCAGATAACAACAACTAAATAAGGGACTGCATAACAGTCCCCATTCCTGCCTTACCGGTGCCTTTCCTTGATGCGTGCAGCTTTTCCGCGCAGGTTACGCAGGTAGTAGAGCTTGGCCCGGCGTACCCGGCCGCGGCGGACAACTTCAATCTTGGCAATACGTGGAGAGTGAAGGGGGAAAGTACGTTCAACCCCAACTCCATAAGAAACACGCCGAACAGTAAAGGTTTCCCGGATACCTCCGTTTTTCTTGGCAATGACTACACCTTCAAATACCTGAATCCGTTCCCGGCCGCCTTCCACCACCCGGACGTGGACCCGAAGGGTATCACCGGGATTAAACTCAGGCAGGTCTTTACGCATCTGTTCCTGCTCAAGAGCCTTGATAACAGACATCAAGTCCCCTCCTTCCCACCAAAAGTTAAAACTACTTAAGCAGCAATACTCTTACCAGTCTATTTCCCATTTTCCGGTCTTCTAGCGGACCGGAAGATTTCCTTAGTATCTTTTCCGCCTGTTAAAACAACACTTGTAATTATACCATACGGATCCAGGAAAAACAATAGCTTGCCCCGGGGGTCAGGGGGCCATTTCCCCTTTAATCTCCTGCAACAGGGCTAGGTCCTCTTCAGTTAATACCGCCCTTTCCAATAGGTCCGGGCGTCGCCTGAGGGTTCTTTTCAGGGATTCCCTCCGGCGCCAGCGTCTGATTTCTTCGTGGTGACCGGAAAGCAAGATGGATGGCACAGCCATTCCTTCCCATTCCGGCGGCCTTGTATACTGGGGGTATTCCAGTAAATTATCGGTAAAGGTCTCCTCCTGGACAGAACTGTACTCACCCAGTACCCCGGGCAGGAGCCTCACAACCGCATCAACCAAAGCCATCGCCGGTATTTCGCCGCCCGTCAGGATATAATCACCGGTAGAGATTTCATCGGTTACCAGGTATTGTCTCACCCGTTCATCAATTCCCTCATAGTGTCCACATATGAGAATTAAATGGTTTTCCCGGCTTAATTCCCATGCTTTTTCCTGGGTAAATAATTCCCCCTGGGGACAAAGGAGTATGATCCGGCTTTCTCCCTTATGAGCCAGGGAACCCACGGCCCTAAAGATTGGTTCGGGCTTCATGACCATTCCCGCCCCGCCGCCGTAAGGGGTATCGTCGACAATCCGGTGTTTATCGGTAGTATAGTCCCTTAGGTTGTGCACGGCCAGTTTAAACAACCCCCGTTCCAGGGCTCTGCCAATAATACTGCACCCCAGGGGACCGGGAAACATCTCGGGAAAAGTCGTAATAATATCAATCTCCATTGGTAACCTTCCTCCTACCGGAGTCCTTCCAAAAGCTCCACCCGCATAACACCGCTCTCCAGATCTATCTCCCGAACCACTTCCTTTAACGCCGGGAGCAAAATCTCGTTGCCTTCCCGATCTTGAACCACGTAGACATCATTACTTCCTGGAGTAAGGATTTCCACGACCTCTCCCAGGGCTTCCCCCTCCATGGTCTTTACCCTAAGGCCAATAATCTGAAAGTGATAATAATGTCCAGGGGGCAGGGGCACAACTTCTGAAGGTTTGACCTGAAGATAACAATTCCGTAGTTTTTCAGCCTCCTCGCGGGTTTCAACTCCTTCTATCTTCAAGACTACAAACTTTTTGTGGTACCTTACTGCAGCTACAGAAAGGAGCCTGGGTTCTTCGGTTCCCTTACCGGTTAAGTACACTTTTTTCAGCTGTCGAAATCGTTCTGGGAAATCGGTCAAGGGGAATACCCTGATTTCACCGGCCACCCCCTGGGGGGCAGTGACCTTACCAATGGTAATCATAGAGGTGATCACCCATTCCTGATCTCAAGGATTACCCCATCCTGCACTATCACTTCCGCCTGCAATAGCCTGTCCATAGTATCGCCCACAGAAAGGTCAACCATTCCTTCCAGGGTACCCTGGACAACTTCACTCCCGATCTGCCACCCGGCGACTTCTATCTGTTTCTGTCTCATTTTATCCCGCAGTTCCAGCCGTTTCTGCTTTTCCCTCTCCAGCCTCTGTTTTACTGCGGCAATTGGTTCCGCTCCGTGTTTTTCGACCTCCTGGAGATATCTCTTACCCTGGAATTCGAGCTGCTGCAGTTCCAATTCCACCTGGTTCAGGTTCTTCTCCAGGTCCCGCAGCACACTCTCCTTATAGGACCCGGTCACCTTCACCTTCAAGGTAATTGCCCGTTTCACTAAGATCGGGATCACCCCCATCCCAAGCAGCTCCCTGCTCCAACAGGAAATTTTCCTTATACGATTTCCAGATTGACCCTTTTCCCTTCCCTGGTTGCCATGGCCTTCACTACCGTCCGGATCGCCCTGGCAATTCGCCCCTGTTTGCCAATTACCTTGCCCATATCCCCCGGGGCAACCTTCAGTTCAAGGACGACAGTACCGTCACTTTCCTCTTCGGTAACGGTTACGGCATCGGGTTCATCCACCAGAGCCTTGGCAATAAATTCTACCAGTTCCCGCATAACTGTACCCCCTTATCAGTTACGCCTGTTTCCTATTTTTTAACTCTGTGAACTTCTCCATTATACCGGCTTTTTTAAAGAGGGAGCGGACCGTTTCTGACGGTTGGGCACCCTTGCCCAGCCAATCTAGGGCCTTTTCCTCATCAACCTTTACCACAGCCGGATCGGTGGTGGGATTATAGTAGCCAATAATATCAATGAATCTCCCATCCCGGGGCATTCTCGAATCAGCCACTACCAAGCGATAGAAAGGTGCCTTCTTGGCCCCCATACGCCGCAAACGAATTCTCACTGCCATTCTTGTCTCACCTCCTCCCAATACTGGTGCTACTTTTTAAAGAAAGGAAAACCAGCAGGTTTGACCCCTTTTTCCAATTTATTATACTGACGCATAAGACGTTTAGTCTGCTCAAACTGTTTTAAAAGCCGGTTGACATCCTGTACCTTGGTGCCACTACCCCGAGCAATGCGTCTTTTGCGACTGCCGTCGATAATATCTGGAGAGCGGCGCTCGTCAGGGGTCATGGAGTTGATAATAGCCTCTACCTGGTCCAGCTGTTTTTCATCGACGGCAAGACCCTGGAGCTTCTTCAACCCCCCCACCCCGGGGAGCATGCCCAGGATCTGGTCCAAGGGGCCCATTTTCTGCACTTGCTGCAGCTGCTCCCGAAAATCCTCAAGGTTAAAGTCCCGGGACTTAAGTCTTTCTTCCAGGTTTTTGGCTTTCTCGCTATCAATGCCCTCCTGGGCCCGTTCAATCAAGGTAAGGACATCACCCATTCCCAAAATCCGCGAAGCCAAGCGTTCTGGATGGAAGGGCTCCAGGGCATCAAGTTTTTCCCCCACCCCGACAAATTTAATGGGACAGCCGGTCACTGCCCGAACGGATAAGGCCGCACCTCCCCGGGTATCCCCATCGAGTTTGGTTAAGATAATCCCGTCCAGCTCCAGCTTATTATGAAAGGCTTCAGCCACGGTGACTGCATCCTGCCCCGTCATGGCATCTACGACCAGGAGGGTGTGCTGGGGTTCCA